>JALCRY010000001.1 GCA_022652985.1 Eubacteriaceae bacterium
TTCATGGTTAGATTATACACCGCCGGGAACATCTGTAAAAGACGTAATATAGTTTGACGCTTATTTTAGATAGTTGTATTATGATATGGTAACAATAAAGTGAGGAGATAATATGGAAACATTAAACAGACGGATAATCACCGAACCGTGTGCAGGTCTCAGGGCGCGTGCGCGGATGATGCTTAAAGGGCATTGGAATACCGCCGTACTTGGCATGCTTATCATGTATGTCTGCATCTATTTTCCAAGATGGATACTGGACACATTCCTCGGAAAAGAGACCAGTCTGGCTGAACTGCTGACACAGCTGGGACTAAGTTCATCTGATCTGGCTGCGCTGCCGGGGCAGGATCTCAGTACACTGCAGTCGACTACCGTGAATATTTCACCTGTATCGAACATTTATATACTGCTCGTAACGGGGACATTCACATTTGGGATGATCTATATCATGATGATGCTGCTGAGAGCAAGGGCGGCGAATCCGGGTGATGTATTCACAGGATTCGAACGTTATGGAAAGACGCTCGGACTGTATCTGTATATGATGCTTCTGATCATGCTCTGGACTCTGATCCCTTTTGCGGGACCGGTACTCGGGATCATCGCAGGATTGAGATACAGCCAGTCCTTCTTCATTTTATTTGACAATCCGGATATGCCGATACCGATGATCGTATCCATGAGTAAATATCTGATGCTCGGTAACAAGGGCAAATTATTCGGACTTGAGCTTTCTTTTATAGGATGGCTGCTTCTCGCCGCTGTTCCTGCAGGTATAATTTCAGGAATAACATCGATGACGGGCGCCGGTACAGGAGTTATTATGCTGGCGACTTTTATCGGATGCGCCGGAGAACTCTGGGTCATGTCATATATGATGGCGGCTCAGGCCATATTCTATGAAGTATTGCTTGGACACATACAGGCAGAAACATATATACCGGGGGTATACTAAAAATGACAGAAAAAAACAATGAATTTGTACCGCTTTTATTTGCGGGTGATTATAATGTCTACAGCGTGGCGCGCGCTTTCCACGAGGCGTACGGAATAACCGTGACGGACTACGGAAAATTTTATTCCGGTCCGTGCGTGGCCAGCAAGATCATAGACTATCGTGTGAACGAACACTGCGATGAACAGGATACATTTCTGAAGCTGGTGAACGATTTCGCGGATGAACATCAGAATAAAAAAGTATTGCTGATAGGATGCGGCGACTCATACGTTGAACTGGCGGCGGCCAACAAGGGCAATTTCCGCAGTAATGTCATCGCGCCTTACATAGATGTCGATCTCATGCATGAGCTTATCAATAAAGAAAAGTTCTATGCGCTGTGCGATAAATACGGTGTCGATCATCCCGCAACTTTTGTGCACAGGAAAGAAATGGGCGTTGATGTAGAGCTCCCGTTTGATGCGCCGTACATCGTAAAGCCGGCCAACGGCATCGAGTACTGGAGACATCCTTTCGAGACGCAGAAAAAGGTCTATACTCTGGACACCTATGAAGAATTCCAGCAGGCGCTGAACGACATTTACGGCGCAGGATACAACGATGCTCTGATCGTCCAGGAATACATTCCGGGCGATGATACATACATGCGTGTCCTGACGAATTATTCCGACAGGAACGGCAAGGTCAAGATGATGTGTCTCGGTCACGTGCTCCTTGAAGAGCATACGCCTCACGGCATCGGCAATCATGCTGTCATAATCACAGAGGAAAACAAAGAGCTCGAAGATCAGTTCAGGAGACTTCTCGAAGCGATCGGTTATGTGGGATTTTCCAATTTCGACATCAAATACGATGAGCGCGACGGCAAGTATAAGGCTTTTGAAATAAACACGAGACAGGGAAGATCGAATTATTACGTGACCGGTGCAGGTGCGAATATCGCCCGCATCCTGGTCGAAGACCGCGTGGAAGGCAGGGATATGGATTTCTTCTCCGTATCTAATGAGAATCTCTGGCTGGTCGTGCCTAAACAGGTTGCTTTCGATTATGTCAGCGAGCAGGAATACAAGGATAGAATGAAGAAACTTTTCGACGAGGGAAAGTTTGTGAATCCTCTGGACTATGCGATCGACAATAAATTCATGAGGAAACTGAGATTAAGAAAGAATCAGAACAGACATTATAAAAACTTCGCTACTTATTATCATAAGTAACGAAAAGGAGGAGTGATAAATGGCAGTAATGGACGGAAAGACTCTCGGCGTCATTGGCGGCATGGGCCCTCTGGCAACGGATGTCTTCTATCGCATGGTCATAGATAATACAAAAGCGGAGCGCGATCAGGATCATGTAAATATGATCATCCTGAATCACAGTTCCATGCCTGACAGAACTGCCGCCATCAACAGCGGAGACACAAAAGACGTCACTGAGAAGCTGGTCCGCGACGCTGAATTTCTGGAACAGAGCGGTGCCTGCTGCATAGCGATACCGTGCAATACATCGCATAGCCTGCTTCCGTATATCGAAGAGGCGATCAGTATACCGGTGATCAACATGATCAGGGAAGCCGCAGCCGCCGCGAAGGATAAATGCCGCGGGACAGGTTCAAAAGTCGGAGTCATGGCTACCGACGGAACGATCAGGACAGGGCTTTATACAGGGGCGCTCCGTGATATCGGACTGGAGCCGGTGATACCTTCCGCAGCAAATCAGAAGCGCATCATGCGCGTGATTTATGAAGGGGTAAAAGCGGGGAAGCCTGTCGACCCTCTCGATTTTGAGATGCCGGAAGCCGAATTTGTCAACGCCGGGTGCGAATGTGCGATCCTGGGATGCACGGAGCTTTCCGCATACAGGGCGCTGGCCGGATTGTCGGATTATTTTGTTGACGCAATGGAAGTGGTCGCCAGGAAAGCGATCGTTATGTGCGGAAAGGAGCTAAGATAATATATGGCAGAGAACCATACTATTTCAGAATATGAGAAATTGCTGCGCGGGGAAGGCCTCGCGGCAGCTGCAGATATCCCGGACGATATGGCGGATACGGCGGTAGAGTATGTATCATACGATACCCGCGATATGAAGCCCGGGACTCTTTTTGTCTGCAAGGGTGCGCATTTCAAAGACGAATATCTTGCTGATGCTCTGAAACTTGGAGCCGTGGGGTATGTGGCGGAAAAAGTGCACGAAGAAGCGGCAGGTGTTCCCTGCATTATCGTAAACGACATGAGAAAAACCATCGCCGTCATAGCCGATCATTACTACAACAGCGCGTGGAAAGACCTGACAGTCATCGGCATTACCGGCACAAAGGGCAAGTCGACAACGACATTTTTCATGAAGCAGATACTTGACGACTATGAAGAGTCTCTCGGGAAGCCGGAGACCGCAGTCGTGTCCGGGATCGATAATTACGACGGGATAGTCCGCGAGGAATCAAGGCGGACCACGCCGGAAGCATTCGAATTGTGGCAGCATTTCAGCAATGCCGGGAAGAGCGGGATCGATTATCTGACGATGGAAGTGTCGAGTCAGGCGCTGAAATATGACCGCACTTACGGGATCACTTTCGACATCGGCTGCTTTATGAATATCGGGGAGGACCATATAAGTCCGATCGAACATCCGACTCTGGAAGACTATATCGCCTCGAAGATGGTGCTGTTCGGCCAGAGCAGGACTGCAGTAATAAACAATGATTCGAAGTATGCCGGCATGGCGCTCGAGGCCGCGAAGGCTTCTCCCGTGACGGAAAAAATACTTACGTTCGGCGAAAAAGAAGGCGCCGATGTCGTCGGATATGATGTGACTCCGGGCAGAAACGGCGTTTCCTTCCGGGCGAAATGCGCGGATTTTGATGAGAAATTCACTCTCGGTCTGACGGGAACTTTCAATGTCAGCAATGCTCTGGCGGCGATAACGATTTCACATGCCCTGGGGATACCGACAGAGTTCATTCAGAGCGGTCTTCTGAAGGCGAGAGTCGCGGGCCGGATGGAAGTGTTCACGAACAAGGCGGAAGACCTGGCGGTGATCGTGGATTATGCCCATAATCAGATGAGTTTTCAGGCGCTCTTTGATTCTACGAAAAAAGAATACAAGGACTGGACGATAGATATCATTTTCGGCTGCCCGGGCAAAAAGGCGCTCGGCAGAAGGAAGACCCTGGGAGAGATCGCCGGGAAGTATGCGGACATGTCTTACATTACGGAAGAAGATGAAGGCGAGGAACCTGTTGATGTCATCAGCAGAGAGATCGCGGGCCATATCGAAGAACAGGGCGGAAAATATGTGATAATAAACGACCGCGAGGAAGCGATAAGGACGGCGATAAATGACGCGGAGCCGAATACGGTCATACTCATAACCGGAAAAGGGCGAGAGACCAGACAGAAGCGGGGTATGCAGTACATCGAGACCCCGAGCGATGTTGATTATGTAGAGAGGTTCATAGCGGAAAAAGAAGGCAAGACAGAATGACAGACACCATTCGTAAGCAATATCAGAAACAAGTGATCACTCTGGCTGTGCAGGCCGGAAAAATGATGATGACAAACGGCGCGGAAGTGTACCGCGTCGAAGAAACAATAGAACGTATATGCCTGGCGTGCGGCCTGAAGGAGGTCGAAGTATTTGCGACGCCTACAGGTATAATCGCCTCGGTGGATTCCGGAGAGGACGCCGGCGGAGTATATACGAAAGTGAAAAGAGTCCGGAATACAAGGGTCGATCTGGCCAAGGTATCCGAACTCAATTCTTTTTCAAGAATATTCACGACGACAGAATATTCACCGAAGAAAGGCATGGACAAACTGCAGGAAATAGACAGCATAAAGCCCTACAAGCTGTGGAAACGTCTCCTGGGAGCGGGTATTATCGCGGCATTTTTCTGCTGGGCGATAGCGCATAACGCGGTCGATACGGCGGCGGCCGGAGCCATCGGAATGATGAGTTATCTGTTCTCGTCGTGGATCTCAAAATACAGCATAAATTACTTCATGAACGGAATGATATGTTCGGCTTTTGCGACGTTCTTCGCATTGCTGGCCTATTCGACAGGACTGGTTTATCATTACGACGCGATAATAATCGGCTCGATCATGATATTCGTTCCCGGAGTCGCGATCACCAATTCGATACGCGATCTGCTTTACGGTGATATGATCTCCGGAGTCGCGAGAATGGCGGAGGCCTGTGTAGTGGCGGTAGCTCAGGCTGCCGGCGCCGGCATAATTCTGAAACTGTGGACGATGGGAGGAAGTTTGCTATGAGTTTCTTCGTATCAGTAATAGTCATGGGTTTTATTCCTTCACTCGGCTTTTCGATTCTTTTTCATGTACCGAAGCGTCTGATTTTTCCGGCCATGATAGTGGGTTTCTGCAGTAATGCAGCCTATCAGGCGGTGATCTACACGAGTGAGAACCGGATGATGGCCTGTTTCCTCGGCGCCTGTGTGGTGGGCTTTTTTGCGTATTTCATGGCGCGGGGACTGCGTGAAGCGTCGACAGTATTTATCCTGCCGGGGATAATGCCGCTCGTGCCGGGATCGTATATGTATTACACCATGTCTTATCTCATAGAGAGATCATACTCGCAGGCTGCTTCTTCGCTGAGCAGTACGCTGCTCATGGCCGGTTCAGTTGCGCTGGGACTGCTGATAAGCGGGTCGATACTCAAAATATGCACGAGTCTCAAAAGGAAAGTTCAGAGTCTTTATGAGTAAAAAAATACTTTGATAGTCAAAGTATTTTACTTGATTTTAATTTGTCATATAGTATAATTAATGTGGCCGGATGTTTCGGCCGCATTTTATCAAGGAGCAAATTATGGGTAAAGTCAAGATAACAGAGACAGTCCTCAGGGATGGACATCAGTCACTCATAGCTACGAGGATGAGGACCAGCGAAATGCTGCCTATCCTGGAGACGATGGATAATGCAGGGTATTACGCGATAGAAATGTGGGGCGGGGCTACATATGACGCATGCCTCAGATTTCTGGACGAGGATCCGTGGGACAGGCTCAGAGCTATAAGAAAGAAAGTTAAAAACACGAAACTGCAGATGCTGCTCAGAGGGCAGAATCTTCTGGGATATAAGCATTACGCCGACGATGTTGTCGACGAATTTGTCAACCGTGCCATAGGCAACGGCATAGATATCATCAGGATATTCGATGCGCTGAACGATACGAGAAATCTCGAATCATCGATCAGGGCCACGAAGAAATACGGAGGCCATGCGCAGGGATGTGTTTCCTATACGATCAGTCCGGTGCATACGGACGAGATGTTTGTCAGACTCGGGAAAGAACTTGAGGAAATGGGAGCGGATTCGTTCTGCCTTAAGGACATGGCGGGACTGCTTACGCCGTACAGGACGTATGACCTGGTGAAGTCACTGAAAAAAGAACTTTCGATCCCGGTGGAAATACATACCCACGCAACGAGCGGACTCGGCAGCATGACATATATGAAAGCCATAGAGGCAGGGGCCGATATAATCGATACCGCCTGCACGCCTTTTTCCGGAGGGACTTCTCAGCCGCCGACGGAACCGATAGTGGCTGCGCTCAGGGGAACGGAATACGATACTGGCATGAATGAAGAGCTTCTGAATGAAGTGGCTGAGTATTTCCGCCCGATACGCGAAAAATATATCGCCAGCGGCCGCATGAATACCAAGGTGCTCGGCGTGGATATCAATACGCTCAAGTATCAGGTTCCGGGCGGGATGCTTTCAAATCTGATCTCGCAGCTGCAGGTCGCGGGAGCCGTGGACAAGCTGGAAGAAGTTCTGAAAGAAGTGCCGCGTGTACGTGAAGATTTCGGATATCCGCCTCTCGTCACACCTTCCAGTCAGATAGTTGGTACGCAGGCTGTGGCTAATGTCATTACCGGCGAGAGATACAAGATGGTTTCCAACGAGGCCAGAAATCTCGTCAAGGGAATGTACGGAAGGACTACCGTTCCGATAAGCGAGGAAATCGTCAAAAAGATCATCGGCGATGAAGAAAGAGTTACCTGCAGACCGGCGGATCTTCTGGAACCTGAACTGGAGAAGGCGAAGCGCGAATGCGCTGTGTTCATTAAACAGGATGAAGATGTACTGACTCAGGCTTTCTTCCCGAAAACTGCTCAGGAATTCTTCAGGAAGAGACTTGAAAAAGAATATGCTCTGGATCTCGATCTTCTCGATGAAGAGAACTCAGTATATCCGGTGTAACAGAAAAGCAATCATTACGGATCCGTTTCACAGCGGGTCCGTTTTATGTTACAGAATCGCAATTGTGACAGTTTGTGAATTGAATTTAACTCACGGTCATCTATAATAATAAACAAGGTCGTTGATACGGCCTGGGCATATGCCGGGAGATGTACACATGGAAACCAGATTTGGCGGTGTGTGTAAGAGAACAGGAGCAGTGATTTTTGCAGCTGTCGTGATCATGTTCGCAGTGCTGAATATAATTGCCGATACGGATGACAGCGTATCAGCAGAAGCCGTGAGCGTGACACAGAGTTCAGAGGCACAGATTACAAAGGATGAGGCAACTTACATGATGACCGGGATGGACGGAAATTCCGGAACGGTCGCTTTTAACAGCTATGTCGGACAGGGATCATATGCGACAGTCCCTGCCTCGATCATAGTGAACAGCCATAAAATGAAAGTGACGAAAATCATGGCAGCGGCTTTTTCGGGAGAAGAAGCTGCAGGGCTGAAAACCATTGTTATCCGAAGCCGCGTCATAAGCGAGGTGGAAAAGGGAGCATTCAGCGGGATCTCAGCGGGAACGGTCATAAAAGTACCGTTCAGCAAACTTTCAGAATACACGGCCATGATAGAGGCTGCCGGAGTGCGTGATGACACGACAGTCATAGGATACTGATAACAAAATAACTCTTCTTAATAAATAACAATGAATAACAACAAACACGACGGAAAAAACATCTGCTCAGCAGGTGTTTTTTCAATTTAAGATAAGAATGTTTTGATACTTTCACATTAACGTGTTATGATTATTTCTGGCAGTTTTACGGAAAGGCGGTTAATATGAATTTGGAAAAGGAAATGTCAGAAGTGCAGAGAAATGATCTGCTGTGCGGAAATGATGTTGACGCGGTGATCATAACCGATCCGTACAACATGAGGTATATGAGTGCTTTCGCAGGCGAAGGATGTCTTTATATCTCGAAAAACAAAAAAGTCCTTATTACCGACTCAAGGTATACTGAGGCGGCGGGGAAGGCGACTTCGTTCGATGTCGCTGAAGAAGGCAGGGGGTCTGCTGTTCAGAGCAGATTTGAGATCTTCAGGGACTGTATAGCGGACGATAAGGTGAAACGCCTCGGCTATGAGGATCGTTCGATGCTGTGCAGTCAGTTTGCTGACTTCAGCGCGGAACTCAAAGGAGTCGAATTCATTCCAATCGGTGACAGCGCCGGTAAAATGAGAAGAATCAAAAAACCATGGGAAAAGGAATGTCTGGCTAAAGCTGAATCGATCGGCGATGCGGCTTTTTCGCGCATACTTGAAATCATCCGTCCGGGAATGACGGAACTCGAGACTGCGGCGGAACTTGAATATGCCATGAGACAGAACGGCGGAGAAGGCATAAGCTTTGAAACGATCATTGCTTCGGGAATACATTCGTCGATGCCGCATGCTGTTCCTACAGACAAGCCGCTGGAAGAAGGCGACTTTATCACCATGGACTTCGGATGCAAATATCAGGGATATTGCTCCGACATGACGAGGACGATCGTTCTCGGCAAAGCTGCCGACTGGCAGAAAGAGATTTACAGTATTGTATTGAAAGCGAATAAGGCAGTTATTGAAAAGGCGCACGGCGGCATGACCGGAAAAGAAATCGACACCATAGCGAGAGACATCATTACTGATGCAGGCTACGGCAGCTGCTTCGGACACAGCCTCGGACACGGCATCGGCCTGTTCATTCACGAGGAGCCTAACTGCAACCAGCGCGATGAAAGAATCATCGAGGCAGGCATGGTCGAAAGCGACGAACCGGGAATTTATATTCCGGGCAGGGGAGGCGTCAGGATAGAAGATATGATATATCTTACTGAAGACGGCCTGGAAGTATTATCGCATTCACCGAAAGAATTGATTGAGCTATAGGAGGACAATACAATGGAAAGAGAAAACGCATGGAAAAAATACAGCGATGCCGATATGGAAAGGGTATTCGCATTCAGTGAAGAATATAAAAGCTTCCTGACAAACTGCAAGACAGAACGTGAGGTCACGGATTTCACGGTCAAGGAGATCGAGGCGGCAGGTTACAGAAATATCGACGCACTGATCGAAAACGGCACGGAACTCAGGGCGGGAGACAAGGTCTACGCTAATAATATGGGCAAGGGAATCGCCATGTTTCAGATCGGCAGCGAATCTTTTGAAAAGGGCATGAACATTCTGGGAGCCCATATCGATTCGCCGCGTCTCGACTTAAAGCAGAATCCTCTGTATGAAGATACCGACCTCGCGCTTTTAGAGACGCATTATTACGGCGGCATCAAAAAATATCAGTGGACTGCAAGACCTATGGCTATCCACGGTGTTATCTGCAGGGAAGACGGAACAAAGGTCACGATTTCCATAGGAGAAGATCCTGAAGATCCTGTACTCGGCATTTCGGATCTCCTGATACATCTTGCTGCCAAGCAGATGGATAAAAAGGGTTCGGTCGTAGTTGAAGGCGAGGATCTTAATGTGCTCGTCGGCAGCATGCCGGTCAAAACTGAAAAAGATGCCGAAGATGAGGAAAAGGAGCCTGTAAAGGCGATGATCCTCAAAATCCTGAAAGAGAAGTATGGAGTAGAGGATGCCGATTTCGAGTCATCAGAACTTGAGATCGTTCCTGCGGGACCTGCACGCGACTACGGCCTCGATAGAAGCATGATCATGAGCTACGGACATGACGACAGAGTGTGCGCATTCCCTTCATATAAAGCAATGCTGGAGCTCCCGGAGACCACCGCCAAAACATGTGTATGCCTGCTGGTCGACAAGGAAGAGATAGGCAGCATGGGCGCTACCGGAATGCAGTCCATGTTCTTCGAGAATACTGTGGCGGAAGTAATGAATCTCTGCGGCGATTATTCGGAACTCGGTCTCAGAAGAGCGCTGAGAAACTCCAAGATGCTTTCATCAGATGTCAGCGCGGCATTCGATCCGAACTATCCGAGCGTCATGGAAAAGAACAACTGCGCTTACCTCGGCAAGGGTCCTGTGTTCTGCAAGTACACAGGCGCGAGAGGAAAAGCCGGGTCCAATGATGCGAATGCCGAATACATTTCGGAGATAAGAGCAATATTCAATAAGGATAATGTTTCTTATCAGACAGGCGAACTCGGGAAAGTAGATGAAGGCGGCGGCGGCACTATCGCTTATATCATGGCGAACTACGGCATGAATGTCATCGACAGCGGAGTTGCAGTGCTCAACATGCATGCACCGAATGAGATCATCAGCAAAGCCGACATTTATGAAGCCCTCATGGGATATGTGTCGTTCCTGAAGAATATCAAATAACAGAATAAAATATTCGTAAATAAACTGCCGCAGCGGATCATATCATTATGATCCGCTGCGGTATTGCTGTTATGTCCCATTGGCCTGGTATCAGGGCAGCAGAACTTTTCGTCGTGCGGGCCGCGCTGACATTGCTGCGGGACAGTAAATGACCAAAAAGGCTGCATTCACGGGATCCGCAAGATGGATCACCGGGCATGCAGCCTTCGAATCATATATGTTTCTTTTTATCTCTTGTTCGATCTTCTCCAGATGTTCATTTTTTCAGCTTCTGCGATGAGACCGTCGCGTGTTTTTGGATGAGCGATACTGATAAGGCTTTCAGCGATCTCCCATGTGGACCTGCCGGCGAGGTTCACTATGCCGTATTCTGTTACGATATACATGGCCTGGTTCCTCGGGTCAGTCGTGATGCTGCCTTCGCGCATGCGCGGAACGATCCTTGACTTTGTTTCACCGGTCTTTTTGTCCGTGAATGAGGATGACATGCAGATGAATGCCTTGCCGCCCCTGGACATGTGTGCGCCTGTCAGGAAGTCGAGCTGCCCGCCTGTGCCGGAAAGCTGTCTGGTGCCGGAAGCTTCAGCGCAGACCTGACCGAAGAGGTCCATCTCGATGCAGTTATTTATCGACATCATATTATCGTTCAGAGCCATATTATACGGGTCGTTGCAGTAATCGATAGGAGCCGAAACCAGCCCCGGATTTTCTCTTGCCCATTCGTAAAGATCGTTGCTTCCCTGAGCAAAACCGAATACGCCTCTGCCTTTGTCTATGTTCTTTCTGCTGTTGGTGATCTTGCCGGCCTGGAACATTTTGTAATATGCGTCAACAAGCATTTCGGTGTGGATGCCGAGATCCTTCAGATCGGAATCCGCGATAGCTGCTCCGATGGCATTAGGCATGCCGCCGATACCGAGCTGCAGCGTGGAACCGTCAACGATCTCAGGAACTACGTAAGATGCAACTGCTTTGTCTATTTCTGTCGGTTCGCCTGCGTCAGGAAGAGTAGGGATAGCCGGGCTTGAACCTTCTACTACATAATCAACTTCCGAGATATGTACGCATTCTTCCTTTACGCCGTAGACCCACGGCAGATTCTTATTGGTTTCAATGATGATGACATCAGCGCAGTCGAGGATAGCCCTGGTCGCGGAGTTCGTGAGCGAGAAGTTGAAATAACCCTTGTCGTTCATCGGTGTTGTCATGACCATTGCTACATTGACATGCAGATTTTTTCTGTAATGCATCGGCAGGTTCCTGTAGAGAAGAGGCTCAAAATAAATATTTTTTGAACCTTTCTTGATCATGTTTCTGATATAGCCGGTCCAGTGCCAGTCCATATATGTCAAATGTTCGCCGGTCATGTCGGCTTCGAGCACCTTTCTCGGTGTTGAAGTGATTCCGGATCTGATTTTGAGATCCTCAAGTTCAGGCAGTCTCTTTGCGAGCGCTTCGTCGAGGTCGATAGGAATAGTGAAAGCCAGACTGTAATCTACCCAGTCTCCTGATTTGACGCATTTCACCGCTTCGTCAGCACTGACGAGTTTGCTTTGATACTCTTTTTGAACGTCCATCATGGTATGATTCTCCTTGTTAAAATTTGGTTAACTGATAGTGAATATATTGATAACTGATTTACGTCCGGTCTGAACCCGGACATTTACTATTATAACGTATTTCCGGGGAAAAAACAGTATCATAAGATATTTTTTTAACAATTGGATATAACAGCGATTTCGTGTACAATAGAAGAACAGTTATCATACGATTTGAAGGGAACGCATCGATCATGACCAAGGGGAAGAAAATTTGTATTTATTCCAATAATACAGAAGTGTCCAGGGATACAGAGACGCTGCTCAGAGATAAATTTGCAGGCGCCGGCATAGTGGCCCAGGATATCGTGGGGGAAGATACAGATCTTCTTGTAGTAATAGGCGGTGACGGTTCGATGCTGTCTGCGGTCCACAAGTTCGATTTCCCGGGCGTGCCTATCATCGGCATCAACACGGGACACCTGGGATTCTTTCAGGAGCTTGCTCCGGAAGATGTTTCCCTGTTCATCGAGAAATACGAGTCGGGCGAATTCAACATTCAGAAGTCGTCGGTCGTCCAGGCGGAAGTATATGCCGGGGGAGAGCGTGATGTACTGAAGGGACTGAACGAAATCGTTATCAGAGGATCGCATTCATATTCGACGCATCTGACGATATCCATCGGCGACAGTTTTATCGAAAATTTCAGCGGAGACGGCATACTGGTCGCATCATCGTCGGGCAGTACAGCTTACAATTACTCAGTCGGCGGCTCTATCGTAGACCCGCGCATCGATGTGCTGCAGGTCACACCGATCGCGCCGATGAACACGACGGCTTACCGCTCGTTCACCTCGAGCCTGCTGCTGCCGCCCGAGCTGACTCTGGACGTTGTGCCGGAGTTCAAAAGAGATGATACCATATATCTGATCAACGACGGGTTCGAGCATACATACTTTTCACCGGATCATATCAAGATAGAATTTTCCGATTCGGCGGTAGACCTTCTCAGATTTGAGAGCTATGATTTCTGGAACAAAGTAAAAACCAAATTCCTTTAGAGAGAGCAAATGGCAGAATTTAAATATACAGTTACAAAAGAAGACCATGATGAACAGCGCCAGATCAAAGATCTGCTCAGGCAGAATTTTTCGTTTTCATCAAGGCTGAGAGCAAAAATAAAAAAAGCCGATACGATTTATCTGAACGGCGGACATATGAGACCTTTCTGGGTACCGGAAGCGGGAGATGAACTCGTGGTGGAACTTCCGCCGGAGGAACCGAGTCATTACGAGCCGGAAGATATACATATCGAACCGGTCTTTGAAGACGAGGATCTGCTTATAGTAAACAAACAGCCCGGGTATACGGTCCATCCCACCAAGGGGCATCCCAACCATACTATCGCGAACGGCGTCATGAAGTATATGCTGGATACCGGGCAGGAATTCAAAATCAGATTTGTCAACAGACTCGACATGGATACATCGGGCCTTCTTGTGCTCGGCAAAAATGCCTTCGTGCAGGATAAATTCGTCAAAGAGATGAAAAGCGACAGAGTGAAGAAGATCTACACCTGCATAGTCAAAGGCATAATCGAGGAAGAAGAGGGAACGATAGACGCTCCGATCGGCAAAGTAGACGAGGAGCAGGTGGCGCGCGGCGTCGTCGAAGGCGGCAGAAACAGCATCACGCATTACCGCGTCATCGAAAGGTATCCGAAAGGATATACACAGCTGATGCTGAGGCTCGAGACCGGCAGGACGCATCAGATAAGAGTGCATATGGCTCATATCGGCCATCCCGTCGCGGGGGATTATCTATATGGCGGAGAAGCGCCGTGGCTGATAAACCGCCAGGCGCTCCATGCTTCAAGACTTATTTTCCGGCACCCGGTCACGAACGAAAAAATCGATCTGACGGCGCCTCTTCCTGCTGATATTCTGGAAGTCATCGAAAAAATAAAGTAATATTTTTATTGTTCATTGAGTCCGCAGAATTCGTCGACGAGTTCTGCGAATACTTTCATGGCGTTATTTACCGGTCCGGTCGTGCTCATATCGACTCCGGCTATTTTGAGTAGTTCGATAGGATAGTCATTATCGCCGGATTTCAGGAATTCGATATACGCTTCAGTAGCTTTGCCCGGTTTGCTGTTCTTTTCATAATCGGAAAGTATGCTGTCGGAAATGGCTGCGGCGGCAGAGTATCCCGTAGCATACTGATAAACATAAAAAGCCGAATAGAAGTGAGGTATGCGTGCCCATTCGTACTGGATATATTCGTCATCCGCGAGGGCCCGGCCGAAATATTTGTAATTCAGTTTCTTATACTCTTCACACATGCCGGCTGCGGTCAGCTGGCCGCCTTCTTCGACAGTCCTGTGGGAATAAAGCTCAAACTCCGCAAACATGGTCTGTCTGAATAGTGTTGTGCGGAAAGCTTCTATGTGCATGTTGATAAGATACTTCCTCATTTCAGGATCTTTTTCTTTTTTGAGAAGGTATTTCATCAGCAGATTTTCATTGACGGTCGATGCGACTTCCGCGGTGAAAATCGAATGACTGCCGTAGATGAAAGGCTGTGCTTCGCGAGTATAAAGAGAATTCATCGAATGACCCATTTCATGGATCACCGTGAATACATCCTGCAGCGTATCCGCATAATTGCAGAGAATGAACGGCTTGCTGTCGTAACTGCCGAAACTGTAGGCGCCGCTCGTTTTGCCTTCGTTTTCATAGACATCGATCCAGCCGTCGGCAAATCCTTTTTTCATCCTGGCGATGTATTCTTCACCCATAGGCTGCAGAGCCTCTTCGACTATTTCAAGCGCTTCGGCATAAGGTATCACACGTTTCGGTATCTCGATAAGAGGCACGTAAACGTCATACATGCTGAGTTCATCGACTCCGAGCATTTTCTTCCTCAGCTCGATATATTTGTGGAGGGTCGGGAGCTCATCGTTGACCGCGCTGACAAGACTGTCGTATACCGTCTCCGGAATATTGCCGCCCGAAAGAGCGCACTGGCGCGCCGAATCGTATTTTCTCATGCGGGCATGCAGACAGTCGCCCTTGACGCTGTAATTATATGCCGCTGCGAGGGTGTTTATCAGTGCCCGGTATGCTTTATAGCATCCCTCGTAGGCCTGTTTTCTGACGCTGCGGTCGTGCGATTCGAGGAATTTGATGTAATTTCCGTGTGTGAGTTCGACCTCTTCTCCGTCTTCGTCTGTGACCGTGCCGAATTTCATATCGGCGTCATTCAGCATTTTGAAAACATCTCCTGCCGCAGGGGTGATCTCGCCGAACTGCGCGATGATGTTCTCCTCTTCTTTGGAAAGGACATGATCTTTTTCGCGGAACATGTCTTTGATGAAGAATCTGTAAATCTCAAGAGCCGGTTCCGCATCGATGAACGACATGACAGTATCTTCGCTGCAGGAAAGAAGTTCGGGGGTAATGAATGATGTCGCGGCGGCCAGCTGGGTGAAAACGGACATGGCCTTGTCGCACATAGCCTGGTATTTTTCACGTCTGTTGTCCTCGTCGCGGCGCATCATCGCATAAACGATAACGTTCTCGCCCGTACGTTCCAGCTTGTCATGAAGAGACATTACTGCCAGAAGATTCTCCGCGTTTTCACCTATTTTCCCTTTATAGCCGGCCAGCTCTTTCGCGGTCTCCCCGCAGGCTGCAAGATCGCTCTCCCAGTCTTTCTCATCTGCATACATCGACTCCAGATCCCATTTATATTTATCATCGATTTCATTTCTCTGTTTTAATTTTTTTGACACGATGTGCTTCCTCCGTTCTGTTTACTTTAAAGTATGATTGTTGTAGAATACATTATATCATAAGTTGAAAGGAAGCAAGTGCATGGACAACAGGCCAATCGGATTTTTCGATTCGGGACTGGGAGGGCTTACCAGCATTCCCCCGATGATGAAGAAACTTCCGAACGAGAAAATAATATATTTCGGAGATACTGCCAGGACTCCCTACGGGTCGAAAGCGGTATCCACAATAAGATCCTTTTCAAAGCAGATAGCAGATTTTCTCGTCAAGCAGGATGTGAAGATGATTGTGATCGCCTGCAATACAGTAAGTTCGACATGCCTTGATGATCTGAACGAAATGTATCCGGATATTCCGATAGTCGGGATCATAGAGCCCGCCGCCGATAAGGTGGTCAGGAGCTGTTCTGAAGACAGCCAGGTCGGCATCATCGGTACGAAGGTGACTATCAGCACTCATGCATACAAAACGATGATAGAGGCCAGGGATCCTGATATCAATGTGTTCGAAACTGCCTGTCCGGCGTTCGTTCCTCTGATAGAAGAGGGCATTATAGCCAGTGATATCATGGATCTGACGATCCATCATTACATGGACGACTTCGTGATGGAGAACAGGATAGATACACTAGTGCTGGGATGTACGCATTACCCGCTGATCAGATCAAATATAGAAAGAATATATCCGGATATCAAGCTGATAAATCCTTCTGAGGAAATCATTTCGAGCATAGACGCGATACTGACCGAACGCGATATGCATTCCGGAGAATCGGTCATAAAAAATGTTTTTTACGCGAGCGACCTTTCCGAGAATTTTATAAATATGATCGATGCGATCATGAAGGGCTCCGGAGTGGATGCGAACGTTAAGTTTATCAACCTTGAGATAAATCAGGTGTGACTGTATGGAAGGCGGTGGAACCATGGACCTGGAAGAATTACTGGAAATGCTTGAATTGGATGAACCACAGGAATTCGAATACTTCGAAAACTTTTCTGATCTTGTGGAATCCGAAGAGGAGATACCTGCCGGAACGCTTTATGACCTGTTCTCTCAGACGGATCAGGATACTGTGGCAGAGATCATCGATAATTATTTCGACGATACACTGGATGCTGTGCCCGATGATCAGACCGATATTTATATGCTGCTGGGGAACATAAAAAGGGAACTGACAGGGCTTATGAGTACTGCTGACGAAGAGGAACAGATGAGGCGTTTCTGCGAAGAACTTAACAAGTTCAAGCAGTGGTACAGCTTCGAGTCGGAAGTTGCATGTACCGACCGGGAAACCGGAAAAGAGAAGGAACTTACAGTCAGGGATGCCCTGACACTGGCGCGTCTCGAAAAGCTGGGGCACGAAGAATACGATTATGATTTTTCGGATTGTCTGGAATATGATCTGGATGAATATGCGATGGATCTGGCGGGACTGGCCGCGGAAGAAGAGCCGGAGAGCGATGATCCTCTGGATAACGGGTTCGTTCTTGACAGGCAGGATGATGAATAAACAGGAGAACGGATGGATATAGACGGACTTATACAAAATAAATATGATTCTGAAAAACTTGAAAAAGCCTTTTTGAACAACGACCGAATGGCGCTGCCGGAGGGCTTTTTTCGAGTTACTGCCGGAGTCGGAGGAGAATCATATCTCATTACCAGATATGAAAAGACTGTGTTGTACGATACCGGTATGGCATACTGCGGCGACAGGCTCACGGAAAATATACAAAAAATACTCGGAGGCAGAACGCTGGATTATGCCGTGCTCAGTCACACGCATTATGATCATGTAGGCGCGCTGCCGTTTGTCAGAAAGGCTTTCCCGGAAGTGACAGTGTGCGGCTCGGCGTACGGGCAGTATGTTTTTACGAGACCGGGCGCGATAAAGATGATGATGAAGCTGAGCAGGAAGGCCGAGATCATGTTCGGAGAAGAGGGACAGGATAAATGCTTTTCCGAAGGTCTTTCGATAGACAGAGCTCTCGCCGACGGCGAGGAACTCGATCTCGGCACAGATGCAGGCGGCAGAAGAGGCCGGCTGAAAGCAGCTGAATGCAAAGGGCATACCGACTGCAGCATGGCATACATGATAGAGCCTGATTCAGTAATGTTCGCGAGCGAATCGACGGGCGTGCCTGTCGGCTGGGACGGGAATGAGATCGCGATACTTAAAGGCTATGACGAGTCGATGAAATCGGCCGAAAAATGCCGAAAGCTTCATCCCGAACATATCATCGCGCCACATTACGGCATGATCCCGGATGTATACAGGGACGCGTACTGGGATATTTACTGCTGGAATGCCGAAGATCAGAAGGAATTCGTCAGCGGACTTCTGGAGCGCGGCATGGGTTACGACGAGATCATGAAAGAGTTCGAAAACCGGTACTGGAGCGACCGCCGCATGAAAAGCCAGCCCAAGGATGCCTTTCTGGAGAACGCGAAGAATATAGTGAAAATGTATATCATGTCGCTTTCAAAAGTGGTAAAATAGTTTTGCATTTTAAATAAATAGGTGGGATTAAAAGAATGGTGAAAATCAAAGAACTTGATTGCGGTATCAGGGTCGCAATGGACGAAATGCCGGAGGTGCAGTCTGTATCTCTGGGTATTTGGGTACATGCCGGATCTGCATTCGAAAACAAGAGGAATGCGGGTGTTTCGCATTTTATCGAGCATATGATGTTCAAGGGCACGGAGAAGAGATCCGCGCAGCAGATCGCTCACGATGTTGATGCCATAGGCAGCCAGATGAATGCCTTCACTGGACGTGAGGCGACATGTTACTACATCAAGACACTGTCGTCAAATCTGGACAGATCGCTGGAAATACTGCTTGACATGTTCACATCTTCCGTATTCGACGAGGGTGAAATGGACAAGGAAAGAAAAGTCATTTTCGAGGAAATGAAAATGATACGCGATACTCCGGACGAAGACTGTCAGGATGCAGTGATAGAACAGGTTTTCCGCGGAACTCCGCTGGGAAGTTCGATAATCGGCACCGAGGCCACACTGAACGGCATCCACAGAAGCACGATCAGGAATTACATCAGCAAAGAGTACACGCGCGACAGTATCGTTGTCGCTTTTGCCGGCAATTTCGACGAGGACCATGTATGCAGTCTGGTAGAGGATGCTTTCGCGGATTTCGCGCCGAAAAAGCCGGAATACAAGTACAAAAAGGTAAAATACGAGCCGTCATTCCGTGTCAAAGTCAAGGACATCGAACAGAGCCATATATGTATGGCTGCTAAAAGCGTGCCTGTCGGCGACAAGGATTTCTATGATTACGCTGTTTTTTCGAATATTATGGGCGGAAGTATGAGTTCGCGGCTTTTCCAGAGCATACGCGAGCAGAAAGGGCTTGCCTATACTGTATATTCGATGAACAGTTCTTTTTCGAAAGACGGATATTTCAATATATATGCCGGCGTGAGCCATGATAAGATCACAGAAGCCGTGAACGGAATATGTGAGGAGCTGAGGAAGTTCAAAAAGTCGGGAGTGTCTGACGAAGAGCTTTCAAAGGCGAAGGAACAGCTCAAGAGCGGATATATCTTCGGACTGGAGAGCGTGAATTCAAGGATGTTCCAGGTCGGCAAGGATGCCACAGTCCAGAACAGGATCTATACGCAGGAAGAAATTATAGAAGGTGTTGATGCTGTTACTCATGAAGATCTGGCAAGAGTGGCAAGAAAATTGTGTGACTGCAGCAGATACAGTGCTGTTGCTGTAACAAATAAAAGAATACCATTAAGGAGAATAGTTCAGGGATGAAAATCAGAATGATAAGCAGGAGCGGCGTTATGCCCTCATACGAGACTAGCGGTTCGGCGGGAATGGATCTGAGAGCGATGCTTGATGGACCTGTCACACTGGGACCGGGAGAGCGCGGACTGATACCGACAGGCCTGTTCATGGAGCTTCCTGAAGGATATGAAGCACAGATAAGAGCCAGAAGCGGTCTGGCTGTCAAGCACGGCATCGGTCTGACAAACGGCGTGGGAACTATCGACAGCGACTACAGAGGCGAGATCAAGATCGCGCTGATAAACTGGGGAAGCGAAGACTTCACAGTAAATGACGGAGACAGAGTTGCTCAGATGGTCATTGCAAAATATGAAAGAGCAGAACCGGAGAAAGTCGATTCGCTGGAAGATACGGAAAGATCCGACGGCGGATTCGGTCATACCGGAATATAGGCACATAAGGAGAAAGTGTTATGAGTCAGAGAACAAAGAAGAAGGAAGATATCTTCTATACGCTTTTTATCGATTTCGCCGCAAAGATCAAGGAGGCCGGCGAGGCTTTCGTGGATATCTGCACGAAATATGAAGATGTAGAAGATAAGATCGCCAATATGAAAGTACTGGAGACAGAATGTGATATGGAGGCGCACAAGATACTGAAGAGCCTTCACGAGTCATTTATCACTCCGTTCGACAGAGAAGATATTTATTCGATAACCAGACAGATGGACGAAGTCGTCGACTGCATGGAAGAAGTATCGAACAGATTCCTCGTATTCAATATTGCGGAGATGAGGCCGGAAGCGAAGGACCTTGCAGAAACCGCTCTGCAGGCCATCTGTGAGCTGGAAACGCTTTTCATGCATCTGAGCGAGCTGAAGCGCAACTCGATAGCAATGGAACAGATCATCGAAGTCAACAGAATCGAGAATGAAGGCGACCTTATTTTCAGAAGAGCGTTGTGGAACCTGTTCCGAGATGAAAAGGATCCTATCGAGCTGATCAAATGGAAGCATTTGTTCGAGCAGATGGAGGAATCCATCGATAAATGTGAAAATGTTGCAAACATACTGGAAGGCGTGGTAATGAAATATGCTTAGCGGCATAATGATAGGTGTAATAAGCGTTGCTTTCCTTTTTAATTTCATTTCGGGCTTTCATGATACTGCAAATGCCATTGCAACAGCCGTATACACGAAGGCGCTGACTCCTGACAAAGCGATCCTTCTTGCGGCAGTAATGAATCTGATCGGCGCCATGGTAAGTGAAAAGGTCGCAATGACGATTTCGAACGGGCTGGTCAGTGTCGCACTGGCGCAGCACGTTATTCTTGCCGCGCTGATAGGAGCAGTGATCTGGAACCTGATAACATGGTGGCTGGCGATACCGAGCAGTTCATCTCATGCCCTGATAGGAAGCCTTATAGGCGCGACAATGGTTTATACCCGTTCAGGAGATGCGATCCTCTGGGGCGGATTCATCCGTAAAGTTGTGATACCGCTTTTCACTTCGCCGCTGATAGGATTCCTCATCGGCTATGTGTTTATGAAAATCGTTTTCATGGTTTTCGCGAACTGGTCGCAGAATAAAGTCAACAAAACATTCCTGAAGGCGCAGATATTTTCTTCTGCGCTTGTAGCTTATTCGCACGGCAATAACGATGCCCAGAAAACGATGGGAATAATAACACTGGCGCTGATAAGCGGAGGCATTCTGGATCCTTCATCGGGAGTGCCGCTGTGGGTAAAAGTGGCCTGCGCCGCAACCATGGCGCTGGGTACATTTACAGGCGGCAAGAGAATAATGAAAACAATGGGCGGAGGCATGACAAAGCTCGAACCTGCAAGCGGGTTTGTGGCTCAGACTGCATCTGCATTGGTAATAGAACTGATGACATTTTTCGGGATACCGGTCAGCACGACGCAGGTCATCACGACATCGATCATGGGTGCCGGCAGTGCCAAAAGAGTATCATCGGTAAAATGGGGAATTGCAAGAAACATACTTTTCGCGTGGGTGATAACTCTTCCTGTGTCAATGGCGTTCGGCGGAGCAGTATGCTGGATAGTGGATATGTTTGTTTGAGGTATTGAATCATGTTGACAAGAGAGGATTTAGAGAAAAGAGAAGAAGAAACTTTTTCCGCATACGCATGCAGGGCTTCTGAAACAAGAGGCAGAGATATTCCGGAGGAAAAATGTGAATACAGGACTGATTTCCAGCGCGACCGCGACAGGATAATCTATTCGAAGGCATTCCGGAGACTGATGCATAAAACGCAGGTCTTCATAGCGCCTGAAGGAGATCATTTCCGCACCCGGCTCACGCATACTCTTGAAGTTTCTCATATTTCCAGGACCGTCGCCAGGGCTCTTTCCCTGAACGAAGATCTGACAGAAGCAATAGCTCTCGGGCATGATCTGGGACACACGCCTTTCGGACATAACGGTGAAAAGATCCTCGATGAAATACACCCGGGCGGATTCAAACACAACGAACAGAGCCTCAGGGTAGTTGAGGTGCTTGAGCATTACAACGGCAGACCCGGAATGAACCTTACTGCAGAAGTGCGCGACGGCATACTGAACCATACGGGGGAAGGCGTGCCTTATACAGAAGAAGGACAGATCGTGAAAATATGCGACCGCGTCGCGTACATCAATCACGATATCGACGATGCTATCAGAGCAGGAGTGATTTCGGGAGACGATCTTCCGCAGTCCTGCGTCGATTATCTCGGCAGCACGCACAGTGCCAGGATAAATACGCTCGTTACAGATCTCATCAGAATGAGTGACGGAAAAGATACAATAAGGATGAGCTCTGAGGCTGCCGAATATATGAACAGACTAAGGGAGTTTATGTTTGAAAATGTCTATCTGAATCCGGGAGTCAAAAAGGCGGAAGAACTCGCGAAAGTCGAAGAAGTGATCGTTTCTCTGTATAACTACTATCTGAAACGGCCTGAAAAACTCCCGAAAGAGCAGCGCGACATGGAACTCGAGTATGATACCCATGTTCTGGTCAAGGATTTCGTCGCAGGCATGACCGACAGATATGCCATGAATCTGTATTATGAGATATTCAGGCCGGAACGCAGGAATGCATTCAGAAAAAGCGAAAAGAGTCATCGCCGGGGAAGATAACCGGGAAATTTAATATGAACAGGGATCGGCGGCAGTTTCAGTTTCTGAAAATGCACGCCGGTTTTTACTTGTCCCGGGTATTGTGCCGGATCGCGGATATTGTGCCGGATAACAAGAGATAAGACGGTTTGCCGGTCAGGTAAGCAGTAGAATTTACTTTGACAAAAATATCCAAAAATATCCAAAAACTTTTTTCAAGTAAAGCCGTTATTTTTGTCGTATATAAAAGTATGAGAGATAATACTATCGACGAAATAAAAAACAGATGCGACATAGTAGACATCATAGGGAGGGTCGTTTCGCTTAAAAAGACAGGGTCCAATTTTAAAGGGCTGTGTCCTTTTCATAATGAAAAGACACCATCTTTTGTGGTATCGGAAGACAAGCAGATATTCACGTGTTTCGGATGCGGGGCCACCGGAGATGTGATATCTTTCGTTCAGAAATACGACAATCTCGAATTCATGGAAGCAGTGGAAAAGCTGGCTGCGGAGTGCGGAGTGACGATCGACAATGATTACGACGGTGATTCCGGCGAACGCGAAATGCTTTATAAGATCAACCGCGAGGCTGCTAAATATTTTTACATGTCCTTCAGATCGGGAGAAAATCCCGGGAAGAAATATATGGAAAAGCGCGGCATCAGCGAAGAGATACTGAAAAAGTTCGGTATCGGCTATGCCGACGACAGGTGGGAAAGTCTGTTCGATTATCTGACAGGACTGGGATTTCCGGCAGAAAAAATGATAAAACTGGGCTTGATTTCACAGTCTAAGGGTAAATACTATGACAAGTACAGAAACAGAGTCATGTTTCCCATCATCAATACGAGCGGCAAGGTCATCGGATTCGGAGGGCGCGCGATAGGAGATGCGATGCCGAAGTATCTCAATTCGCAGGAGTCTTCGATATTCATGAAGAAGAATAATCTTTACGGACTGAATCTGACGAGACAGGAGATCAGCAAAGAAAACTGCGCGATCCTTGTCGAGGGCTATATGGATGTTATCGGACTTTATCAGGGCGGCGTCAGAAATGTGTCCGCATCGCTGGGAACTGCACTGACGGAAAATCAGGCCAAGCTTCTGACGAGATATACAAAAAATGTTGTACTCTCATATGACGCGGACGATGCGGGAAGAGCGGCGGCGCTGAGAGGAATAGAAATACTCAACAACCAGAAATGCCGGGTGAAAGTGCTGCATGTAACTGACGGTAAGGATCCGGACGAGTTCATAAAGAAGCAGGGCAGGAATGAGTTCCTGAAGCTAGTAGACGGAGCACTTCCGTATGCGGATTACAGAATAGCATCCGCTGCGCGCAAATATGATACTGATACTGCCGAAGGCCGGCTGGATTTCATAAAGGAGGCCGTGGCGGTGCTGCGTTCTCTGAGTCCTGTCGAGGCGGATATGTATGTAAAAAAACTGGCGGCCGACTATGATATTTCGGAGGGAGCCATCAGATCGGAAATGGCTCTGGGAGCTGAGAAAACGATGCCGGAGCACAGGCACAGCAGCACCGAGGAAACAGCTGCCAAGCCGCTGACTGCTATCGAAAAGAATCTGATAAAGATATTGATAACAGAAAGCAGATATCTGGAAAAACGGGCGGATTTTGATGGATATATGACAAATCCGCTGTGCAGGAACATTTTGTCCGCAATGGAGAAGATGTACAGCAGAGACAGTGAGTTCGATACGGGAGAGCTTATGGCGGGTCTTGATGATGATTCCGCAGAGGCGCTCCGCGACATCGATGAAAACGTTTTGCCTGTGGGAGACGGTGCGAAAGCATACGCGGACTGTATTGCAGGCATGAAAATAGATTACCTTCAGAAAAAGGAAAAATTGCTGATAGATAAAATAGCAATGGCCGAAGGTATGGATGAATCAGTTATGAACGAACTCATGCTCGAAAAGATGAATACGAGCAAAGAGATCGATACAATTAGAAAGAGGGGTAAGTAATTTGAGCGATACTGCCACAAAGAAGACAACTACAGCTAAGACGTCCGAAGCGGGAAAAGAGACTGCAGCGAAAAAGCCGGCTGCGAAGAAAGCGGAGGCCGCAAAAAAACCGGCCGCAGCGAAAAACACGGCTGAAAAAAAAGAAACGAAGAAAGCGCCTGCGGGCAAACCGGCGGCCAAAAAGGCCGCACCGGAAAAGAAAACGGCGAAGGCTCCTGCCAAAGCCGGTGAAGCTAAGGGCACGAAGAAAAAAGATCAGAAAGAAAAGGCCGCCGAGGTGCAGGGAGAAGAGATGCTGAGCATCGGCGAATATGTTCTTCTGCTCAAGAAGAAAGCCAAAAAGAAGCAGATCTCATATGAAGAGATAGGCAAGGAACTCGATTCCGTTGATCTGGACAAGGATCAGATGGATGAGATATATGAAGGTCTGATGTCGCTCGATATTGAAATCGTATCCGAGGAAGAACCGGACGAATTCGAGCTCGACGATATAGAGGATGATGATGAGGACGAAGATGATGTCGTCAAATCGGCGAAGGAAAACAATGAAAAAGAGATAGATCTGGAAAGTGCTATTTCCAAAACTGTGGCCGTTGACGATCCTGTAAGGATGTACCTCAAAGAAATCGGCAAAGTTCCGCTTCTGACGGCAGAAGAGGAGATCGAGCTTGCCAAGAGGATGGAAGAGGGCGATGAGGAAGCCAAGCAGAAGCTGTGCGAAGCGAACCTCAGACTTGTTGTTAGTATCGCGAAAAGGTATGTCGGCAGAGGGATGCTGTTTCTTGATCTGATACAGGAAGGCAATCTCGGACTGATCAAAGCTGTCGACAAGTTCAACTGGCGCAAGGGTTTCAAATTCTCTACATATGCGACATGGTGGATCAGACAGGCGATAACAAGATCTATTGCCGATCAGGCGAGAACGATCAGGATACCTGTCCATATGGTCGAAACGATCAACAAGCTCATGCGTATCCAGAGGCAGCTGCTGCAGGAATACGGCCGCGAGCCGACGCCTGAAGAAATTGCAGCTGAAATGGATATTACTGTGGAAAAGGTGCGTGAGATAATCAAGATCGCGCAGGAGCCTGTTTCGCTGGAAACTCCTATAGGCGAAGAAGAAGATTCACATCTCGGAGACTTTATTCCTGACGATGATGTGCCTGCACCGGCTGAAGCAGCTGCCTTTTCCATGCTGAAGGAACAGCTCGTTGAAGTGCTTGATACGCTGACAGAGAGAGAACAGAAAGTGCTCAAACTCAGATTCGGCCTGGAAGATGGACGTGCTAGGACGCTGGAAGAGGTCGGCAAGCAGTTCGATGTTACCAGAGAGAGAATCAGACAGATCGAGGCCAAAGCGCTGAGAAAACTCAGACATCCGAGCAGGAGCAAGAAACTCAAGGATTATCTGGAGTAATAAATGGTAGAACTTACTAACAGACTTAAAACGATGGCATTAGAGATATATTCAGGAGAAACCATGGCGGATATAGGTACCGATCATGGTTTTCTTCCTATTTTCCTGAAACAGTGCGGCATGTGCCCGAAAGTCATTCTGACTGATCTGAGTGAAGGATCTCTGCAGAAAGCACGCGACAATGCGGCTGCCGCGGCGCCTGATCTGGAATTTGATTTCAGGCTGGGAAGCGGACTCGAAGTTATCGGAGAAGAAGAAGTGGATGATATAGTTATCGCCGGCATGGGCAGCGAACTGATGATAGACATGTTCGAGAAAGACCTGCATAAGACGAAAACGTTCAAGAAATTTATATTACAGCCGCGGAGCAAAACCGGGGTGCTGAGGCACTGGCTCGACTCGAACGGTTTCGCAATCGCCCAGGAAAGCCTGGTAGAGGAAGGACCGAGGATATGCGTGATCATTACTGCAGTCCCGCTCGTATATGAAGGCGAGGATAAAGAAGGCGCTGAAAGGACAGCTTCGAGCTACGGCGAGATCACAGCTGTTCCGGAAGAGATAACCGAAGGGTTTTCGGAACCGGTGAGACTGAAAGAGGAACCGGCAGATTCGGTCAAATGGGATATGCCGTACTGGACGCAGGACAGCGAGGACGAGCTTACGGAGGAATACATCAGAAGAAAACTCGCGCAGGAAAATACCAGGCTGGCCGGACTTTCACAGGGCAGGGTTGTAGACGCGGCGGAATTTGAAAAAGTCAGGAACGGGATCAGATATCTGAAGGAACTGCTGGACCCATTCTATGACGACTGATCAGCGGGAGAAACAGATGAATTACGATACAATAATAAAAATAATCGAAGAAATAGCGCCGCCTCAGCTGGCTGAGGAATGGGACAACAGCGGCGTTCAGATATATACGGGCAGCGAGACGATCGAAAAGATAATGACTACGCTGGAGATAACCGATGAGGTCGTCGACGAGGCAAAAGCAAGTGGCTGCGGCATGATCCTGTCGCATCATCCGCTGATACCGGCGCCGGCGTTCGGCATGATACAGAAGATCGATGCTTCCGAAGCACTGGGAGCAAGAATAACAGAACTCATCAGAAGCGGGATATCTGTTTATTCCGCGCATACCTCGTTTGATTCGGCGATGGAAGGCAACAATACATATACCGCGAGAAAGATCGGGCTCAGGAATATCAGAAGGCCTATGAACGATCCGGAGTCGATGCCGGGAATAATAGGCGATCTGCCCGGAGAGATGACGCTGATCGAGCTGTGTGACCGGGTGGAAAAAAGTCTCGGACTGTGGGAAGGGTATTCCCGGGCGGCGGGAAATCCGAACGGGACAGTAAAGACCGCTGCGATATGTACAGGAGCGGGTTTCGATCTGATAGATGCCGCTTACGCGAACGGCTGTGATGTGCTTATTACCGGCGATGTGAAATATCACCAGGCGCTGAAGGCAAAGGACATGGGTATTGCCGTTATCGATGCGGGACACTGGGGCACGGAAAAATCGTTCACCGTGAATATGGCTGAACAGCTCCGCGAAAGATGCGACGCATCCGTCGAGATAATAGAAACTACTATCAATGTGAATCCTTTTGTGCTATAATCATAAAGTTTGATAATAATGGGCAGACCAGGCGATCGCGTGCTTCGGCATGAGGAAAGTCCGGGCTCCGCAGGGCAAGGGTGCCGGATAACGTCCGGCGCAGGTAACTGTAGGGAAAGTGCAACAGAAACATACCGCCGAAACAGTTCGGCTGTGGCAAGGTTGAAATGGCGAGTTAAGAGCTCACCGGCGGTGCAGAGATGCATCGGCCGTGTAAACCCCACCCGGAGCAAGACCAAGACAGGGCTTTGAGTGCAGCGGCCCGCTGCCGCCCGAGAGGTAGGTCGCACGAACGTATCAGCAATGGTGCGTCTAGATAGATGACCGCTTAATACAGAACCCGGCTTATGGTCTGCCCATATTATAAATTGAAATAAAGGATTCATATGGGAGATATAAAAGAAAACAAAATGGGCACGATGCCGATAAGGAAGCTTCTGCTTTCAATGTCGTGGCCTTCAATACTGTCAATGACTATTCAGGCGCTGTACAATATTGTAGACAGCATATTTGTGTCATACACCGGTGAGGACGGGCTGACCGCACTCACCCTTATTTTTCCTGTACAGATGCTGATGATATCGGTGGGGGTCGGTACAGCCATCGGAGTCAATTCACTGATTGCCCGGCGTCTCGGCGCACGCAGATTCAGCGACGCTAATGAGGCCGCCAGCTGCGGATTTAAGCTGTCGTTTGTAAACTGGGCTATATTCGCGGTGATCGGGATATTCTTTTCACAGAAATTCATGGCAATATTCAGCAAAAATGAATACATAATAGAAGCCGGTGCATCATATCTGCGGATAGTGCTTGTTGTATCGGTATTCCTGTTCGTCGATATTACAGCGGAGAAAATGCTGCAGGCGACAGGCAATATGGTGACGCCTATGCTGGCGGCGCTGGTCGGACAGATCATCAACGTGATCCTCGATCCGATACTTATTTTCGGGCTTCTCGGTGCTCCGAAACTCGGGGTCCCGGGCGCGGCGGTCGCCACAGTCATCGGCCAGTGCGGCGAAGCAGTCTGGATCTCTTATATTCTGTTCAAAAAGGATCACGATATAAAGATAACGTTCAGGGGACGTTCGTTCCGGAAACAAATCATAAAAGATATTTACGCGGTCGGCGCGCCGTCAATGATTATGCAGTCGATCGCGTCCGTCATGCAGCTGGGGATGAATATGATACTTATACTGCTCAGTCCTACGGCGGTGGCGGTAATGGGCGTTTACGGCCGTCTGCAGTCGTTTGCGTTTATGCCGTGCTTCGGACTGAATCAGGGCCTGATGCCGATCATAGGTTATAATTTCGGCGCCAGAGACAGGCACCGGATAGAAGCTGCCCTTCAGGAGGGGTACAAGGTCAGCTTCATTATCATGGGCTGCGCGCTGATAATTTTTCAGCTGTTTCCGCATCAGCTGATGACATTATTCAACGCGTCGCCGAATATGTACGCCATCGGCATTCCAGCGCTCAGGACGATAAGCTGGTGCTTTCTTCCTGCCGCGTTCGGCATAGTGTGCGGAGGCTTTTTCGGAGCAACGGCGCACGGATTCATCAGTCTGTGGGGTTCGATGCTCAGACAGCTGGTGGGGATACTGCCGCTGGCATATGTATTTGCCAGAATCGGCGGGATAAAGATGGTCTGGTGGGCGTTCCCGCTCGCCGAGATCATAGGTCTCATATACATGACGATCATGATCAGAAGAGTATACAGCCGAGAAATCAAAGTCATGGAAAAGCCCGTAAATGATTGATATTTGTGCATACGGGTACATAAATGATATAATACGATTCGAATCAAAGGGAGAAAAGATATAATGAAGTTAGGTATTGACGTCGGCTCGACCACTGTAAAACTGGTCCTTATCGATGAAAATAACAAATTGCTGTATAAACGTTATGAAAGACACATGTCGAATGTACTGGAAAAAGCTGCGGAGCTTATGAGAGATCTTTACAGCGAGTACGGCGATATAGAGGTGAATGCAGTAATAACAGGCTCCGGAGGTTTGTCGCTTTCACGGCTGATCGGGGTCTATTTTGAACAGGAGGTAATTTCGTGTTCAAAGGCCGTAGAGGTACTCATCCCGCAGACAGACTGCGCGATAGAACTCGGCGGTGAAGACGCGAAAATCACTTTCTACGGACAGACGATCGAACAGAGAATGAACGGTACCTGCGCCGGCGGCACAGGTGCTTTTATAGACCAGATGGCTATCCTGCTCAATACGGATGCGGCAGGAATGAATGAAGCTGCGAAAAATAAAAAGATGATTTATCCTATCGCAGCCAGATGCGGCGTTTTTGCGAAGACAGATATACAGCCTCTGATCAATGAGGGAACATCTGTCGAAGACCTTTCGGCTTCGATATTCCAGGCGGTAGTGAATCAGACTATCAGCGGGCTGGCCTGTGGTCATCCGATAAGAGGCAACGTGGCATTTCTGGGAGGGCCGCTCTCATTTTTGAGCGAGCTGAGACAGAGATTTATTGAAACTCTTGATCTTTCCCCGGAACAGGTCATTTTCCCGGAGAATTCCAAATACTTTGTGGCCATCGGCGCGGCTATGCTTGCTGAGAAGCATGAAAAACACTCGCTGAAGGAACTGACAGAGATACTGGAGACGATGGACCCGGATGCTATGTCGGAAACAAAACATCTTCAGCCTCTCTTCAAGGACGAAGCTGATTATGCTAAATTCACGCAGCGTCACAACCGTGCGCAGGTGAACAAAAAAGATATTAAAAAAGCGAGAGGAAAACTGTATCTCGGTATAGATGCAGGTTCAACTACGACAAAGGCTGCCCTTATCGATGAAGACAGAAACCTGCTGTTTCAGCATTATATGAGCAATGAGGGCAATCCTATCTCCGCTACGATGCAGATACTGAGGAAGCTTTATCCTCAGCTGCCGCCGAACGCGTATATCGCGAATACATGCGTCACGGGATACGGCGAAGGGCTGATCAAAGCGGCTTTCAAAGCCGATATGGGAGAGATCGAGACCATGGCGCACTACAAGGGCGCGGAGCAGTTCCTGCCGGGAGTCGATTTCATCCTCGATATAGGCGGACAGGACATGAAGTGCATGAAGATCAAGGACGGCGCTATCTACAGCATCATGCTGAATGAAGCGTGTTCATCCGGCTGCGGATCGTTCCTCGAGACATATGCGAAGTCGGTCAACATGGATACCAGGCAGTTTGCAAAAGAAGCGATTCTGGCCGATGCGCCGGTTGATCTCGGAACAAGATGCACGGTTTTCATGAACTCAAAAGTAAAACAGGCGCAGAAAGAGGGGGCGACCATCGGAGATATCTCCGCGGGTCTGTCTTATTCTGTTATCAAAAATGCGCTCTACAAAGTAATAAAGCTCAGAAATCCGGATGAAGCCGGGGAGAAAATCGTCGTTCAGGGCGGAACGTTCATGAATGATGCCGTTCTCCGCGCAATAGAAAGGATCATAGGCAGAGAAGTTATCAGACCTGATATCGCCGGTGTCATGGGCGCTTTCGGGGCCGCTATCATAGCTCAGGAGAATTACGTAGAAGACACCGAGTCATCTCTCATCACTCTCGAGGAAATGGATAAGTTCACAGTTGAGAATTCACATGCCAGATGCGGAGGATGCGAAAACAACTGCCTGCTCACGATCAATAAATTCAATGACGGATCAAAATTCATTACCGGCAACAGATGCGAGAAAGGCGAGGGGAAACAGAAGGGTCAGAGCGACCTTCCGGACCTTTATGATTATAAACTGAAGAGACTGTTCAGATATAAACCTCTGTCGGAGGAAGAATCGACGCGCGGAACCATCGGGATCCCGAGAGTACTGAATATGTATGAGGATTATCCGTTCTGGTTCACTGTATTCACTGAGCTCGGATTCAGGGTGCAGCTCAGTCCGGTATCGAATAAGAACATGTACGAATCGGGCATAGAAACTATTTCCTCTGATACTGCATGCTATCCTGCCAAGATGGTGCACGGGCATATCAGATGGCTTGTGGACAACGGCATCAAATGGATATTCTATCCTTCGATAAACTATGAGAAGGTGGAGGACAAGGCACAGCCGAATCATTACAACTGCCCTATAGTAGCAACATATCCCGAAGTTATCGCCAACAACATGGATGATGTCCTGGGAGATAATGATGTGAAATTCTCGCATCCATTCCTGCCGTATGACGATGACGCAAGACTGATAAAAGAACTGCATAATCTGCTCAGCGGTATCGGCGTTTCGAGAATGGAAATTGACAAGGCGGTATCGGCAGGCAGAAAAGAACAGAAGAGATTCAAGGACGATGTCAAGAAGCAGGGCGAGTACGCGTTGAAATATGCGCATGATCACGGCAAGAAAGCTATCGTTATTGCCGGCCGTCCTTATCATGTGGATCCGGAGATCAACCACGGCCTGAATAAGCTTATCGGGCAGTTTGATATGGTAGTGCTCACCGAGGATTCGATCGCACATCTCGGGCATCTTCAGAGACCGATACGCGTACTGGATCAGTGGGTGTATCATTCGCGTCTTTACCGTGCGGCTGATTTTGTCGGCACTCAGGACGATGTGGAACTCATACAGCTGAATTCCTTCGGCTGCGGACTCGATGCCGTTACTATAGACGAGGTCGAAGAACTGCTGCGCAGAAACAATAAGCTGTATACTGTGCTTAAAATAGACGAAGGCTCGAATCTGGGCGCGGCGAGGATCAGGATAAGATCGCTGAAAGCGGCTATGGAAGAGCGTGATAAAAACGATATAAAACATGTGGACAATCATGAATCATACGGCAGAGTGACTTTTACGAAGCAGATGAGGAAGGACTATACTGTTCTGATACCGCAGATGGCGCCTTTCCAGTTCCAGTTCCTGGAGACTGCTCTGGGAAGAGCGGGATACAAGGCGAAGCTGCTTCCTGAAGTTGATACGCATGCCGTAGATGAAGGACTGAGGTATGTAAATAACGATGCCTGCTATCCGACGATCGTCACGCTCGGACAGATAATATCCTATCTGAAATCAAATCCGGACAATCTCGATCTGAACAAGACAGCGTTGTTCATGTCGCAGACGGGCGGACAGTGCCGAGCATCAAATTATGTGGCGCTTCTGAGGAAGGCTTTAAAGGATCTCGAGATGGAACAGATACCGGTGGTTTCGGTAAATGCTTCCGGACTGGAGACGAACCCGGGATTCAAGATTTCCCTGGGACTTCTTCTCAGAGGAGGCATGGGCTTCGTTTACGGCGATGTCCTGATGAAAGTTCTCCTGGCGACGAGACCTTATGAGAAAGTCCCGGGTTCTGCTAATGAGCTTTATGAGAAGTGTGCAAGGCTGGCGCGCAGGAATGTATATACAGGCAATATGCGTGCGTTCAAGAAAAATATAAAGAAAATCGTTGAAGAATTCGATGCGCTGCCTCTTGATGAAACTATTAAGAAGCCTAAGGTCGGAGTAGTGGGAGAAATACTGGTCAAGTATCATCCGAATGCCAATAATGATATTGTCGGCACCATCGAAAAAGAAGGCGGAGAAGCCGTGGTGCTCGAGCTGATAGATTTCTTCCTGTACGGCATGTACAGCAAGACCTTTAATTATGAACATCTTTCCGGTTCGTGGTGGCAGATGACATCCAATAAATTTGCTGTCTGGGCTATAGAAAAGTTCCGGAGCAGCGCGCGGGAAGCGCTGGAAAACAGCAAAAGATTCGTGCCGCCGGCATTTATCAGCAAGACTGCCGAGGCGGCGCAGGAAGTCATTTCACTCGGAAATCAGTGCGGTGAAGGCTGGCTGCTTACAGGAGAGATGGTGGAACTCATAGACAACGGAGTACCGAATATCGTTTGTCTGCAGCCGTTTGCCTGTCTGCCGAATCACGTTATGGGCAAGGGCATGCTGAAGGCTATGAGGAAGAGGAATCCGGAAGCGAACATAGCGGCTATCGATTTCGATCCGGGCGCTTCCAATGTCAATCAGCTGAACAGGATCAAACTGATGATGGCCACGGCGTATAAGAATCTTGAAAAAGAAGACTCTAAGGTGTATACTGACAAAGCATGAAAAAAAATATTTAAAGGAGGTGCCTAGATTGGGCAGACACGGCACGATCGCGGGCAGAAAAGCGGCTCAGGATACAAAAAGAGCGGCAATGTTCACGAAATATGCAAGAGTAATCACGGTAGCGGCGAAAGCAGGAGGCGATCCTGAGTTCAATCCTGCCCTGAGAACGGCAATAGAAAAGGCGAAGGGCGTTGATATGCCTAACGCAAACATTGATAGGGCTATTAAGAAGGGAACCGGCGAACTGGCCGGCGAAACTTACGAGTCCGGAACATTCGAAGGATACGGAGCTGCGGGCGTCGCTGTCATAGTGGAAGTACTGACAGATAATAAGAACAGAACGACCTCGGCAGTGAAGCACGCATTCGATAAGTGGGGCGGCAATATGGGCACACCTGGATGTGTTTCATATATGTTCAAAAGAAAAGGCCTGATCACTATCGAAAAGACAGATGATGTCGATGAGGAAGCATTGATGGATGCAGCGCTGGAAGCTGGCATGGAAGACATGAACACTTATGATGACAGTTACGAGATCGTGACTGCTCCTGAGGATTTCCCGTCTGTGTGCGATGCTCTTAAAGCCGCGGGCTATAAATTTGCCGATCAGAATGTAGAATATGTTCCTGATATGGAACAGACACCTGAAGATCAGCATGACATAGACAATCTCAAAAGGATGATCGGTGCGCTGGAAGAGGATGACGATGTACAGAACGTTTATCACAACTGCACAGTAGACCTTGAGGACTGATAAATAAAGACTTGAATGAAATCAATGACGCCGCATCGAAAGATGCGGCGGTTTCTTAAATAAAAAGGAGCGCGCGATGGGAAGAAAAGCAGTATTTTTTATCTGCGACAGACATGACTGGGGACACGTAAGTTTCAACGTCTGGGATATCCTGAGGGAAGAAGGTTTCCTGGACGGGGAGGCCGGTTTTACTTTTGACGGCGGCAAAGTCATGAAACATATCGATGAAGCGGGAAACGAATATTACTTTGCACCGACAAAAATTGCCATATGTCTTGATTATCCGCATTATCTTCCGGAGATGAATGAACATTTCAGCGATTTTGATGTGTCGGGAATGGTCACCTGGCATGAGGGAGCTTCAGCGCCTCAGAACGTTCTGACTGTACATTCTCTCGGCGATGTCGTATCGGGAATATATGATCCGGCCGACCCGCGCTGCATGAGGAACCTTATACTGGGCATCGACCGCGAAAGACAGGCTCTGAGACTGGATGATTATTCTGTGGTTACAGAAGCTACTCACTGGTCGGGGGCATACGACGACGACAGCGATCCTTCGCTGCTGATAAAATTCCCGGTGCCGATGATGGATATAGAAGTCGGTTCCGATCCTGCGAGCTGGGACGATATGGATGCCTGCAGAGCTCTGGCGAGAGGTCTGATGCATGTTTTCGATGATGACGGGCTAACTGTACATAATCTTCTGTGCGTAGGCGGGATCCATTTCCAGCCGGACTGGGCAGAAGCGGTATTCCGGCAGTGGGACGGACAGACATTCGGAATTACACATATCATCGCCAATCAGTGGCTGGTGGACGGAGAATACGAAAACGAGAAGGGCATTGCCCGGACTGAAGCCTGTATTTCCGCTATAGCCGGGGGCGTGGAGGCAATAGTCTTTCACGATAAAATGAAAGCTTGCTATAAAGATCTGGTAAGGACGATCGGCGCCGAATATGACATACCGATATATAAACATCAGCGGCTTAGAAATCCTGAAACTTTAGAGTTCGCAAAGCATTGAAATCGGAAACGGTTTATGTTATCATAGGACCAAGAAATATATGAAGATAATCCTGGAATGTACGTCGGGATGTATAATTCAACCTACATTATAAAATTGGGAGCCCAGTTATCCGGGTGCCAATGTACAGCCTCCTCTGAGAGGACTACAGAAGCAGGATGAGGGCACCCCCCTAACGAAGGCTAGGGCGTGAATTAACTTACTGACGGCACTTCGGGATTTTTATTTCTCCGAATTGCCGCGGTGCGCACCATTATTAACAGGAGGAGATCAAACAATGGCAAACGTAAAAACACCGGCTGAAATACTGGATACAGCTATCGATGTAGGGGTAGCAAAAGGGAACTCGAGTTTTTCCAAACTCGCAGTTCTGGCAATTTTCGGAGGGGCATTTATTGGACTGGCTGCAGAAGGCTCCAACATGGCGGCTTTCAATCTGCTGTCGAATCCGTCAACTTACGGACTGGGCAGGCTCGTCGCGGGAGCGATCTTCGGCGTAGGGCTCATGCTGGTCTGTCTTGCAGGAGCTGAACTGTTTACAGGAAACTGTCTTATGATAACCAGCTGTCTCGAGAAAAAGCTCAGCTGGGGAAAGATGTTCAGAAACTGGGGCATAGTATATGTGTTCAACCTGGTCGGCGGGCTGCTTATATCTTTCCTGATGTTCAAATCTGGTCTTTTCGGCGCCGGAGGCAATATGCTGGGCGCGATGACTGTCAAGATAGCGGCGGGCAAGACTTCACTGTCGTTCGGTTCCGCATTTATACTGGGCATACTGTGCAACTGGCTCGTATGTCTCGCTGTCTGGTTAAATTTCGGAGCTGATACGATGTTCGGAAAGATGATGGGCATATGGTTCCCTCTGTGGCTGTTTGTCACATCCGGATTCGAACACAGCATTGCGAATATGTATTACATTCCGGCGGGGATACTGGCAAAGTCGAATGAAGTCTTTGCGAGTTTATCCGGTGCGACGCCGGATGCGCTGGCATCCCTCACCTGGGGAGGATTCTTTGCCGGCAATCTTCTGCCGGTCACACTGGGAAATATTGTCGGCGGCGGATTGTTCGTGGCGATGGCATATTGGTTCGTTTATAAAAAAGCATGATAAATGCGGGGATCTTGAGATGAAAGAAATCAGTATAACCGAGATAGAAGGAATAAAAATCGGCAATGCGGAAGATACCGAAGCCGGCACAGGATGCACGGCGGTGATCTGTGAGCAGGGAGCGTGTCCCGGGGCGGATATAAGAGGCGGCGCACCTGCGTCGCGCGAAACGGCGTCTCTCGAACCGACAAAGATGTGTCAGGCGGTGCATTGCGTTATGCTGTCGGGAGGAAGCGCTTTCGGTCTGGCTTCGTGCGACGGAGCTATGGCTTTCCTGGAAGAAAAAGGAATTGGCTTCAGCACGCCGGGCGGCGTGGTTCCGATAGTCTGCGGCTCATGCATATATGATCTGAGCTGCGGCAGACCGGACATCAGACCTGATAAAGAAATGGGCAGGCTGGCCTGCGAAAACGCCTGGAACGGAGCTGCTCTGCTGCAGGGCAATGCAGGGGCAGGCACGGGAGCAACGGTCGGTAAATTCGATTTCGGCAAATGGAAGATGAAAGGCGGACTCGGCCTGTACGCGGTCAGGGCAGGCGGAGTCAGCATCGGAGCCGTCGCTGTGGTCAATTCTTTCGGAGATATACGGGATTATGATACCGGGAAAATCATTGCCGGCGCCAGGTCGGATGAAAAAGCGGAATTTATCAATACACAGAATGCCATGTACGGCATACTTGAACAGGAGTTTGAGCCGTATTCCATAGAGAATACCTGTATAACCTGTATCGTGACTGATGCGGATATTACCAAGACAGAAGCAAACAGGACGGCACAGCTTGCTCACAACGGATATGCGAGAACGATCAGTCCCGTGCATACTGCGGCTGACGGCGATGCAATATTTGTAATGGCGACAGGGAAAGTTAAGGTGAATGCCGATGCGCTGGGAGCGCTGGCAGGCGAAGTGACCGGCCGCGCAATAAACAATGCGGTCAGGAATGCCTGTTCTGCTTACGGGATAAAATCTTTGAACGATCTTTAGAATCTGCGTCTCTGTCTGCGGCGTTCCATTCTGGATGAACCTCCGGTGACTCTGGCTCTGGAACGTCTTTTTCTTGCTCTTCTTGTCCGGACAGCCAGAACGGCGAAAAGGACGATAATGATCAGAGCAGCTGCACCGAGCACTCCGACTATGTGGCCGACTGTGAAAAGATAACCTGCGCTTTCCGCTGCGGTGACGACAGCTGTTCCGACAACAGCGCCGTTAAGCTTGGCTGTCTCTGTACCTATGACTTCGCCCTTGCCGATATGATCTTTCAGACCTGTTGCGGATACGAAATCATATTTCAGATCACCGGCGGAATAGCCTGCCGGGATCTCTGCATACATAACAGATGACAGCTTGCCCTTGACATGCATGCTGCCGTGCTTGTTGGAATTTTTAACAGTAACATTGCTGACATCTATTTTCGAGCTGTCGATTTTCACCGCAGAATAAGAGCTGCGTATCAGCTTGATCAGCTTCTGCGTGTCTCGGCAGTATTCTCCGGCGCTGTCTGTGCGCGCATCGACAATAATTAGATCCTGTCCGTCTTTCTGATAATGCGTTATCAGGTTGAATCTGGACTCGTCGATATATCCGTTCTTGCCGCCCACGATGCCGTAGAGGTAGTAATATTTATGTACTATCATGTAATGCCCGTTCCACAGGTCGCGTTTCTTGGATTTGTTGGTTTTGTTCATTTTGTAGCGCCACGACGTGTCGATGCGTTCGAATATTTTATTTTTGACGCAGTAATTCATGATGACTGCGAGATCATGCGCTGTCGTGTAATGATTTTTATTGTAAAGTCCGTTGGGATTCACAAAATGAGAATCGGTGCACCCGAGTTCCTTAGCTTTTTTATTCATCATGTCCGCGAATTTTTCGGTGGAGCCGCCGACATTTTCAGCTATTGTAATGGCGCAGTCGTTGGCCGAGCACATAAGAAGTCCGTACAGCGCCTGTTCCATCGAAAGTTTTTCGCCCGGCTGAAGCGCAATATGAGAAGAATTATAAGCCAGATCGGTGGCATGCTGCGATACAGTCAGCGTATCGTCAAGATTGCTGTTTTCAATGGCGACTATCGCGGTCAGTACTTTCGTGCAGCTGGCCGGATATATCTTTTTATTCATATTTTTATTGAAAAGGATATTGCCGGTATTGGCATCGATGACGATCGCGGATTTCGAGTTGAGCTTGACCGTTGAGGAATCGATAAGATATTTGCCTGCGGTTTCCGCGGCTTCTGTGTTCTGATACAGTGCGGCGGAAGGATTTTTCCCGTTGTCAAAATTGCCGCCGAATACTTTTCCCCACCGGGTCGTGTATTTTCCGTCGACGACGCTTCCTGTATAACTCTGATCCAGTTTGGAAATGTTATCGACTTTATCCGCTGCGGATACGCTGAAAGGTACAGCCGCATTGACAAAAAAGAGCGCAGCTGTCAAAGCTGCTGCTATAATAAGTGTCGATAGATTGCCGCGTTTTTTATGTAGTAAATTCAAACCAGTATCCTGCCCTCTAAATCCTATTTTTTACTTCAATATTATGGATTATTTTATAATAACCGTCAAGCAGTAATAAAATAATTCACAAAAACCACCCTAAACACAGTTTAAATATAGTAAAATCAAATCAGTGGAGGGATCGTTATGGCCGGATATATTGAATTCCAGAATGTCAGCAAGTTCTATAAGATGGGCGGCCAGCGCATAAGCGCTCTGGACGACATGAATTTTGAAATTGCCAAAGGCGAGTTCTGTGTCATCGTCGGACCGAGCGGCGCCGGAAAAACTACGCTGCTCAATATACTGGGCGGTATGGACAGATGCGACGAAGGCCGGGTTTATCTTGACGGAAGAGAAATAGGCGGACTGGATACGAGAGGGCTGACGGAGTACCGGAGATATGATGTCGGTTTTGTTTTCCAGTTCTATAATCTTGTGCAGAATCTGACAGCGCTGGAGAATGTGGAACTGGCTTCCGAGATATGCAGAGATCCGCTGGACTGCAGAGCGGTCCTGAGAGAAGTCGGTCTGGAAGACAGAATGGATAATTTTCCAGCCCAGCTTTCAGGCGGAGAGCAGCAGAGAGTGGCGATCGCCAGGGCGCTGGCGAAAAATCCGAAAGTGCTGCTGTGCGATGAGCCTACCGGAGCGCTTGATTACAGCACGGGGAAAACAATATTACAGCTTCTGCACGACACCTGCCGCAGATTCGGGAAAACAGTGATCGTCATTACTCATAACCAGGCCATAGTGCCGATGGCGGATAAAGTTATTTCCGTAAAAAACGGCAAAGCCGTCAGGGTAGAAATCAATAATGACCCTGAACCGATCGAAAGGATAGAATGGTGACAGAGTGAAAACCTATGGCAAAATGACCCGCAGGAGCATAAGAGGAAGTCTCAGCAGGTTTTTGTCGATCCTCAGTATAATCGCGCTGGGGGCGGGCTTTCTGGCCGGCCTGATTTCGTCGACTCCTGATATGCAGAAGACGGCGGATAAATATTTCGTTTCGCATAATGCATATGATTATGATATTACCGGCACTCTCGGACTGACGGCCGGGGACATAAAGGCGATCAGCGGGCTGAGTGAAGTCGATAAGGTCATGCCTGTCTATAAGCGGGATATGACTGTGGAAAATTACGCGGACAAGGAAAAATATACTGTCAGGATGACGGCTTTTGATTTTGCGGCGAGGAACAGCGATGATTTCATCAACAGATCTGATCTTCTGAAAGGCAGATATCCCGAGAAAGATAATGAATGTGTCCTGGAGATCTCGAATATTTATACTTCCAATCATAAACTCGGCGAAGAGCTGACGATATCAAAAGACGACCGTGATTATGATGAGATCAGGGGCGATTTTAAATATAAAAAATTCAGGGTCGTCGGTATAGTGCGGACTCCGATGTTTATTTCCGCGCACGGGGAAGTGACTACTGCCGGGGACGGCAGCGTGATGCTGGGCGTTTATGTCAGAAAACAGGCCTGCAAAGCATCAGTTTATACGGATGCTTATGTGACGCTGACAGGCGCCGATAAGCTCAGCCGTTTTTCTGACGATTATTCTGATCTCGTGAGCAGTGATAAAACTGTTCTGAAAGATCTTGGCCGGGAAAGAAGCAGTATACGCAGCCGGGAAGTCATCGGCAGGGCTCAGCAAAAGGTCGACAAAGTCGAAAAAAAGTATCAGAAGAAAAAGGCTGAGACTTCTTCTCAGCTCGCCGATGCGGCATATAAGATAAATGCCGGAAAGCAGAAATTAAATTCGTCTGAGGATAAAATAAAGGCCTCTGAAGCCGCGCTGAAGGAACAGTCCTCTTCTGTTGACGCAAAAGAGGATCAGCTGGATGCTCTGGACAAAAAGCTGGCCGCGGGCCAAGCTTATGTGGATCAGCTGAAGCAGCTGAGAGATTCCGGAGCTGCGCTGACGGAGGAGCAGACTGCCGCTGTGGAAGCGTATGATTCTGGTATGGCGCAGCTCAGTGCAGGCAGGACCGCGATCGCATCCGCGAGGAGCAGGATAAGTGCGGCATATAAAAAACTGGCGAAGGCTCAGGCGGCCATAGATTCATCACGGGCTGAACTTGCGGCTCAGGAAAGCAAATATCTGCAGGCCAGAGCGAAAGCGGAAAAATCTTTTGCCGGAGCGGAAAAGAAACTGCGGGATGCTCAGGATGAAGTCGATAAGATAAAGAATGCCAAATGGTATCTGAACTCGTTCGAGGACAGCGTGGGGTTCAGCAATTATAAGAGCGACGTCGACAAGGTGTCGGCCGTTGCCAAGGTGTTCCCGGTATTCTTTTTCCTCGTAGCTGTGCTCGTAGCGCTGACGACCATGACGAGGCTGATAGACGAGGAGAGAGAGCTTATCGGTACTCTGAAATCCCTGGGCTACAGCCGGAGAAAAATAATGCAGTATTACATGTCGTATGCGCTTGAAGCCTCGGCCGGCGGATGTGTGATCGGTATGGCTCTGGGGTTCCCGCTGTTTCCGAAAATTATCGGTAATGCTTATACGATGATGTATGATCTGCCGGCGACGGAAACCGAGTTTATCTGGAAATATGCTGTTGTCATCGGGCTGGTCATGATCATTTCGATCCTCGGCACTACGTATCTCGCCTGCGCGCGTACTCTCAGAGAACGCCCGGCCATGCTTCTTCTGCCTGAGGCTCCGTCTCCGGGCAAGAGGATACTTCTCGAGAGGATCGGCCCTCTGTGGCGCAGACTTTCCTTTACCAGGAAGGTCACATGCAGGAATCTTTTCAGATATAAAAAACGTTTTCTCATGACCATCATCGGAGTGGCCGGATGCTTTGCGCTGCTGATAACAGGTTTCGGCGTGCGCGATTCAATAGGGGATATAGTACACAAACAGTATGATGAACTATTCCATTATGATTTTACAGTTGAAGTAACGAATGACAAGTGGACTGCCAAAGACAAAACGCTGGCGGATACTCTCGGAAATAAAGACCTGGTGAAGTCGTACATCTCGTATTTCAGCGACAAGGCTCATACTGAGGACACAAAGGGAAAAGACATGGATATCAATGTCATCTCCCCGCAGAACGATGCCGCCTTCACGGACTTTGTGACTCTGCGTTCAAGGAGCACCGGGAAGAATGTTCCGTTCGGCCGCAACAGCGCCGTCATCAATGAAAAAGCCGCCGAGAGTATTGGCGCAAAGACCGGCGATAAAGTAAAATTCACTCTGAGCAGCGATAAAAGCATTACCGTCAAGATAACGGGCATTACTGAGAATTACGTTGCAAGTTATCTTTATTTAGGCGATAATGTTTACAGCGCTCCGAACCACAGGCATCTGATGGTCAAAATGGCGAAGGGCGCGGATAACGATAAGGTGATGGAAAAGCTGCTCGACAGCAGCAGGGTTTCCTATGTCGTCTCAACAGAATACGTAAAGAGCAATTTCGCGGATTCCGTCAAAAGCATAAATTATATAGTGATCGTACTGATAGTCTGTGCCGGTGCGCTGGCTGTCATAGTCCTTTATAATCTCACCAATGTGAATATCTGTGAGAGGAAAAAGGAACTGGCGACTATCAAAGTGCTTGGATTCTTTGACAGGGAAGTTTCGGCATATATATTCAGAGAAATAAATATGCTGGCCGGGATCGGGATATTGTTCGGCGTTCCGGTCGGGATCTGGCTTCACAAATTTGTGATCCGCACTGTGGAGGTGAATTCGGTAATGTTCGGGCAGAACATAGAGTGGCCGAGTTATCTGTACGCGGCCGGCCTGACGGTATTGTTCACGATATTCGTGAATCTGATAATGAGACGAAAGATAAAAGACATAGATATGGTCGAATCGATGAAAGCAAATGACTGATACAGCAGGGGTTGATGAAACATGAGAAAGCAGAATGTTGTTTTGATAGGAATGCCGGGCTGCGGCAAAAGTACTACCGGAGTACTGCTTGCGACGATAATGGGTTATGATTTCGTAGATACTGATCTTCTGATAATCAAGGAAGAAGGCAAAAAGCTTGCCGAAATAATAGAGGAAATCGGCAATGAAGGATTCAACAAGGTCGAAGAGAACCTGTGCGCCACCCTTCATGTAAAACATTCGGTCATTGCTACAGGCGGCAGCGTGATCTACGGCCCGAGAGCGATGGAAAATCTCCGGAATGAAGGCATGGTGGTGTTCCTGGATGTCCCTCTCGCCGAGATCGAAAAAAGGATAGGGGACTATTCGCAGCGCGGCATCTCTCTGAAGGAGGGGCAGTCGATCGAAGATCTTTTCGAAGAGAGGAGACCGCTGTATCTTAAATACGCGGATATCGTTGTCAATACGACAGATACTGAGCTTTCTGATGCTGCGGAAACGGTCGTAGGACTGGTAGAGGAAGAGTGGAGAAAACTTTAAGGAGAAGAGATTGGATTATTTAGCGGCTATAGACAAAAGGGTGTCACGACGTCATTTCACTAAGGATCCCGTTCTGCCCATGCAGATAACAGCGCTGCAGCGCGCGCTGGATGAAAGCAACGGCTCGGGCGGACTGAACATGAAAATGATCATCGGAAGAGGGGAGCCCTTTTCCGCCAGAAACAGTTTCGGGATGTTCTCAGGTGTGCAGAATTATATCATTCTTGCGGGGCCTGAAAGCGATAAAAACTGTGAAGAGAAACTCGGATATTTCGGAGAAGGCATCGTTCTTCTCGCTGTTTCGCTGGGACTCGGGACCTGCTGGGTCGGCGGGACATACAGCAGGGAACTGGTGTCGGAGAACATCGAACCTGATGAAGTAATGAAGTGCTGTATTGTTTTCGGCAATGTCAAACCCCGTTTTTCACCGAAGGAACTGGCGGTATCCAAAAGTCTGAAAAGAAATATCAAAGAAGTAAAGGACAGGCTTTACGTCGAGGAGACGCCGCCGAACTGGGTAGTCGCGGGGATGAGATCAGTGGTGAAAGCGCCGTCGGCGCGGAACAGACAGAGTACCATGTTCATTTACGCTTCAGACCGCGTGAGCGCGAAGATCGATATGAAAAATGATATGGATCCCTATGATCTCGGCATAGCAAAGCTGCATTTTGAAATAGGCGCCGGCATCGGGAAGGGATCATGGGATTTCGGCAACGGCGCTGTATATGAAAGGCATGAAAAAGACTGAGCATCAGGGATCGCTCCCCAATGCCCAGTTGTTTTATAGTTATTTATCAGTTCTTGAGGGCCTGCATTGGAGAAGGGATCCTGCCGCCGCGGGCTATCATTTTGGCCGGCGAAGCAGTGTTGACTTTCATGACAGGACCGGTGCCGAAAAGGCCGCCGAATTCGAGCTCTTCGCCTTCAGGCACGCCTATAGCCGGGATGACTCTTACCGCCGTTGTCTTGTAATTTACCATGCCGATAGCGGCTTCATCGGCTATCATTCCCGATATTACTTCAGCAGGGGTGTCTCCCGGGATGACTATCATATCGAGACCTACTGAGCATACTGCTGTCATAGCTTCCAGTTTCTCTATTTTCAGGCATCCTGATCTTGCTGAATCTATCATGCCGGCATCTTCTGTAACAGGTATGAATGCGCCGGATAAACCGCCGCAGTTATTGGCAGCCATCAGGCCGCCTTTTTTGACGGCATCATTCAGCATAGCCAGAGCTGCTGTTGTGCCTGCCGCGCCGCACTGTTCCAGGCCGATCTCCTCGAGTATATGCGCTACGGAATCTCCGACAGCCGGTGTAGGCGCAAGCGACAGATCGATAATGCCGAACGGTGCTCCGAGCATGCGTGATGCTTCTGTGCCGACCAGCTGACCCATCCTGGTGATCTTGAAAGCGGTCTTCTTTATTTCATTGGCTATTTCACCCATGTCCGCGGTGTCGTCCATGTTGGCCAGCGCAGCCCTTACAACTCCCGGACCGGAAACACCGACATTTATGACGCAGTCCGGTTCTCCCGGGCCGTGGAATGCTCCCGCCATGAACGGATTGTCTTCAGGGGCGTTGCAGAAAACGACAAGCTTTGTCGCGCCGACGCACTGATCGTCTTTAGTAAGTTCGGCGCATTCCCTGACGACGTGTCCGAGCGTACGCACCGCGTCCATATTGATGCCGGCTTTGGTACTGCCGACATTGACCGATGAGCATACTACATCTGTTTCTGCCAGAGCGCGCGGAATAGACTGAATGAGTTCCGTGTCCCCGGGAGCAAAGCCTTTCTGTACGAGAGCGCTGTAGCCGCCGATGAGGTCCACGCCGACAGCGCGTGCCGCGCGGTCAAGTGTGACTGCGTATTTGATAGGGTCTCCGCCCGATGCGCCCGCAAGCAGGGCAATAGGAGTAACGGCGATCCTTTTGTTTACGATGGGGATCCCATATTTCTTTTCTATTTTTTCGCCTGTTTCGACGAGCCTTTCGGCATATCGCGTGATTTTGTCGTAGACTTTGTCGCATGATCTGTCTATGTCGCCGTCGGCGCAGTCAATGAGTGAAATACCCATAGTGATCGTTCTTATATCAAGAGCCTCGTCCTGTATCATGGTCACTGTTTCCATGATGTCTGTCATATTGAGCATCAGCAGCCTCCTTTATATTCTGTGCATAGCGTTGAATATATCTTCGTGCATGACGTGTATCTTCATCGTCGGCAGATCAGCTTCGAGTTTCTTGTTGAGTTCGGAAAGATCTGCATTGAGCTTTGATATTTCGACTACCATCACCATTGTGAAATAATCGTCTATGACCGACTGTGTGACATCGAGTATATTCGCGTTGAAATCCGAACATCCGCAGCTGACCTTTGCCAGAATGCCTACACTGTCCTTGCCTACTACTGTTATTACTGCTTTCATATTCTTTACCTCCGTGCGCTTCAGCGCATAATGTGTTATTTTACCACAATATATGTGTTGTCCGCAATATCGTTGTCTGAAGTGAAATGCATTTCCAGTTCCGGGTATTTTGCCCTGAAATATTCTCTGTTCACGCCTTTATGTCCGGACATGTTAGAAACGCACCTGCCGCATGAGGCGAATGTTACCGCGAGATGCCCGGCGGCCCGGATATTTTCCGCCGGACCGAAGCGTTCTATAAGAGCTGCCTCCATATCTTCCCTGGCTATCATCCCCTCGACCAGCTGTCTGAACGCAGGATGGTACGTTCCTCCGAGATCTGTTCCCGGCGTGATGAGATCAGTGCTTTTAAGACCGACGCGCATGATCTCGATGCCGGCATCGGACAGGATCCGGTACATGTCTTTCGTGATATCAGCTGCTTTTTCCACGCCCGGCGGAGTATATTCTCCGGAGGCCATCATGTCTGCCAGAGCGGTGCCCCTGAGCACTACAGTCGGATATATCCTGGCCAGGGAAGGGCGGAGCCCGGCAGTTATTTCAGCCGAACGTATATCCTTTTCCTTTGTGTCTCCGGGAAGTCCGACCATGAGCTGTATGCCCAGGTCGAAGCCGTATTCCCTGATCAGTCTGCACGCGTCGAAAACAGCATCTGCCGTGTGTCCGCGCTGTGATTTCTCCAGGACTTCGTCATCGAATGACTGGACGCCGAGTTCAACGGCGCCGACCTCGTATTTTTTGAGATTCGTAAGAATTTCATCATCGATATAATCGGGCCTGGTCGAAAGATGAAGACTGTCGACGCGTCCCGCGCGGACATATCTGTATCCTATTTCCAGATACTTCGTCTGAAGCTCCAGCGGGATCGCCGTGAAGCTGCCTCCGTAAAAAGAAATCTCCACCTTGTCGAGACCGCGTCCTTCAAGTGTGGAAAGCCATTGTTCAATTGTATCCGTGATTTCCTTTTCGCTGACCGGCTGCTGCCTGGCGGTTATGGCATTCTGGTCGCAGAACACACAACTGTGAGGGCATCCGAGATGCGGAATGAAAATCGGTATTATCGCATGTTTTTTCATGCTATCCATTATAACCCAAGATGTAGCAGATTCAAGCCGATAAATGCTATAATGAAACAGGAGGTCATCATGGAGAAAATATATGTTGCGGAAGACGCGTCCGGAGAACTGAAAACGTATCTTAAACAAAAGAATTTCGCAGTTGTCGAAGTGCATCATACCGAAAGAGTGGGGAAAGCGGTGTCTGCTCACCCTGATATCTATATGTGCCGGCTCGGAACAGCTCCCGGCGGAGAGGTGTTTCACGGTGATCCGGAAAAGCTCACGCCTGAATATCCCGGTGATGTCAGATATAATGCAGCCTGTACGGGCAGATATTTCATACATAAACTGTCCGTCACGGATCCTGAGCTTCTCAGGCTGGCGGAACAGCGCGGCCTGGAAATGATCGATGTGCACCAGGGCTATACGAAATGCAGTACAGTAATAGTCGACGAGGAGAGTATAATTACTGCGGATGAAGGCATTGCGGCTGCGTGCGCGCAGAAGGGAATGGCAGTAATGTCCGTTGCTCCCGGTCATGTGGTGCTTCCCGGTTTCCCGTACGGATTCATCGGCGGTGCGGCCGGAAGGGTCGGAGACGAAATCATTTTCAACGGAGATCTTACCGGGCATCCAGACAGTGAAAAAATGATCGATTTTATCAGGGACAGGGGGGCAGGTGTGAAATGGTTCAGCGGCTATCCTCTCACCGATATAGGAACGATCCTCTGATATAATCAGCAGATATGAAAAGACCGTGCAGCGGGAAGTGCTTCCCCGGGCACGGTCTTCTGAATTCCTGTTAAACTATCGGCTTTGTGAACCAGATCTTCTCGGCATAATCATTTATGCTTCTGTCAGCCGCAAATCTTGCCGACATGGCGATATTCGTAGCGGACATCCTGTTCCAGCGCGGTCTGTCTTCATAAGCCTCCTGTATGCGCTCATGTACTTCGCAGTAGCTGCCGAAATCCTTCAGGCACATATACGGATCGGCGATACTGTATGAAGGCTGAAGGAGATAATCGTGAATGCCTTTGAAATCTTTGCCGTTGAAGCCGGCGCTCAGGCTGTCAACAGCAGCTTTCAGCTGTTCGTTCTCACCGTAACATTTTCTGGCGTCGTAGCCGTTTCTGAAGTTCTCCAGGACTTCTGCCGCAGTCTGTCCGAAAATGAATATGCTGTCGTCGCCGACCGCGTCGAACATTTCCACATTTGCTCCGTCCATCGTGCCGATAGTGACGGCGCCGTTTATCATCATTTTCATATTGCCGGTGCCGCTCGCTTCTTTGCCGGCGAGCGATATCTGCTCGGAAATATCGGTTGCCGGCATCAGTGTCTCGGCGAGCGATACGCTGTAATTCTCCAGGAAAATGACCTTCATCTTTTCCGATATCCGCGGATTCTTTTCAATTTCCTGACCTATTTCATAGATGAGCTGAATAATTCTCTTTGCCATAAAATAATTAGGAGCTGTTTTAGCGGCGAAAAGGTATGTTTCAGGCCGCATCTCCATGTCGGGATCTGCCAGAAGTCCCTGATATTTTACTATTATTCTCAGAGCATTCAGCAGCTGCCTTTTGTATTCGTGCAGACGTTTGGCCTGAACGATAAAAAGAGAATCCGGATCGGGAGCGATGCCTGTCATCTCCTTGATTTTAGCGGACATCCTTATTTTGTTGTCCCTCTTGATCTCGGTGAGTCTTTCACCGACATGCTTATCGTCTCTGTATCGGAGAAATCCCTGCAGTTTCCAGGCATCTTTTCTGTATTCCGGCCCGATGCATTCGTCGAGCAGGGATGCGAGTTCCGGATTCGACTGACAGAGCCAGCGTCTATAGGCGATGCCGTTCGTCACATTAGTGAATTTTTCCGGATACGCAAGATAGAAGTCATGGAAAAGATCGTCCTTCAGTATTTCCGAATGAAGTTTCGACACTCCGTTGACCTTGTGCGAACCGATGACCGACAGGTTCGCCATGCGTACCATGCCGTCGCCGAGAGGGGCCACGTAATCTATCTTGCCTTCATCGCCCGGGAATTTGACTTCCATATCGTTTCTGAAACGCTTGTTGATCTCTTCTATCATCATGTAGATACGCGGAAGCATATTTTTTACGAGACTGTCGCTCCATTTCTCAAGAGCTTCGGCGAGGACTGTATGATTCGTATAGGAGATCGTGTTGATGACTCTGTACCAGGCATAATCCCAGTCGCAGCCGTAGTCGTCGATAAATATCCTCATGAGCTCCGGTATGCAGAGCGCAGGATGAGTATCGTTGATATGTATCACATTTTTCTGATGGAAGTTGTCGAGCGTGCCGTGGAGTCTGTAATGATTCCTGACGATATTCTGGCATGATGCCGACACCATGAAATACTGCTGTTTCAGTCTGAGTTCTTTTCCGCCTTCGATATTGTCGGCAGGGTAGAGCACCTTGGACAGAAGTTCCGCCCTGGTATTTTCCTGGGCCGCTTTCGTGAAGTCGCCGTTATTGAATGACGTCATATCGAAGCCTTCGGTATCGCGTCCGCTCCAAAGCCTGAGTTTTTCGACAGCTTCAGAATCTGAGCCGGATACGAACATATCATAAGGTACGGCTTCGACGATATCCTGGCCTTCGGCGACAAATTTCAGACCGTCTTCGCCCCATTGCTCTTTATACTGGCCGTAAAATCCGACTTTATATACATCGTCTTCACGCGCATTAAGCCAAACGTGGCCGCCCGGCAGCCAGTTGTCAGGCATTTCCACCTGCCATCCGTCCACGAGCTTCTGCTTGAAAAGGCCGTAATCGTACTTGATGCAGAATCCGGTGACATCGTATCCGCACGAAGCCATGGCATCCATGTAGCATGCCGCCAGTCTGCCGAGACCTCCGTTGCCGAGTCCTGCGTCCGGTTCGAGGTCATAGAGTTCGGTGATATCCATGTTTATTTCACTGAGCATATCTTCGACCATTCCGGTCTGCCCGAGATTATAGAGATTGTTCTTCAGTGACTGACCCATCAGGAACTCCATGCTGATGTAATATATTTTCTTTTTGCCGTCTTCATGTTTTTCAACGGCACGTCTTTTCTTGTTGAATTCCCATCTTTTCGTCTGCAGCTCGCTGTTGATGACTGTGGCGACCGCTCTGTACATATCATACGGTTCTGCTGTCTCGAACGAACAGTGAAAAGTGTTCTCGAGCTGATCGTCCACAGCGCTGCGGAATTTTTTATATTCCTCTTTCGTGTATTTTTTTGCAGTATCTGCCGAGGTGTTTTTTGTTTTTTTAAGGTCCATAAATCCCTTTCTCCTTTTGAGGTGTAACTAATATGTCAGAATGTCTTCATACATTTTCTGATATTCTTTGGCCTGTGAAGCCCAGCTGAAATTCATCCGCAGATCGTGTTCGACCAGTTTCTGCCAGTTGGCTTTATCATGATATCTGTTCAGTGCGTTCATGACTGCATGATAGAAGGCGTCAGACGTGAAATCTCCGAAGAGAAATCCGTTGCCGTCTCCGAGAGTGCAGTCTTTTATCGAATCTCTGAGTCCTCCCGTTTCACGGACGACAGGTACCGTTCCGTACCTGCAGGCGATCATCTGAGACAGTCCGCATGGTTCGCTGCGTGATGGCATGATAAAAATATCAGAGCCTGCATAGACCTTGTGCGACATGCCGTTATCAAAGTAGATAAGCGCCGCCGCCTTGTCCGGATGTCTCTCCGCGAGGCCTCGGAACCAGTTTTCGTAATGGCCGTCTCCTGTGCCGAGCAGGATGAACTGCACGTCATTGCCGTCAAGGATGCCGTCCATGGTTTCCAGGATCAGATCCATCCCCTTGGCCGGGACGAGCCGGCTGACGACTGCCATGACCGGAACATCTTCCCGGACCGGGAGTCCCGCGGCTTTCTGAAGTTCAGTCTTGTTCGGCAGTTTGCCTTCCGGATGATTATATGAGTAATTTGATACGATGAAAGGATCCGTCGACGGATTGTACACTCTGGTATCGATTCCGTTGAGGATGCCGCGCATCTTATGTTCGTTTCTGCGTATGATGTGGTCCAGACCGAACGAATAGAACGGATCTTTTAATTCGTTCGCATAGGACGGGCTGACCGTGCTGACCATATTCGACGATTCGATGGCGCCTTTCATGAGGTTCACATCGCCGTGATATTCAACGACATAGGTTTTGTCTTCCGGGAGTCCCAGAACATTCTGCAGAACATCCATGCCGTAATGGCCCTGGTATTCGATATTGTGTATCGTAAAGACAGTTTCCATGAATTCGCGGTGGTAGATAGTGTTCTGGAAAACAGGCACCATTGCAGTCTGCCAGTCGTTCGCATGGATGATATCCGGCACGAAGTCTATGATGCGGAGCGATTCGATGACGGCTCTGGAAAAGTAGGTGAACCTTTCGCAGTCGTCGAAATATCCGTAAAGGCCGTCTCTTTTGAAGTAATATTCATTGTCTATGAAGTAATAAGTGACGCCTTTGTATTCCAGGCTGAACACGCCCATGTATTCATGCTTCCAGGCGATAGGTATCTCCGCACAGCCCAGAAAGTCCATGTCTTTGCGGTATTCATCAGAAATAGACTGGTAAAGAGGCATGATGACTCTGCAGTCTATATCTGAGCTTTTTATCGATTTAAGAGCTTTTGGAAGAGAACCCGCAACTTCTCCGAGACCTCCGGTGCCCGCGAAAGGCGATACTTCCGGCGAGGCAAACAGTATATTGTACTGCATCTTTTCTTTGACAGCTGACGGTTTTCTCGGACGGGCCTTTTTCATCGGCCGGCCTCTGTAATTAGATCCCATATGAACCTCCTGAGATAATATATTACTTTCCCTTTAAATAATTTCAAAGTATAACATAAGATTGAATATTAGTCTATCCGAGGATATAATAGAATTAAGTAAAATCAATAAGGTACGGAGGTAGAATATGACACTGCATAAGGGCGATTTATCTTATCCGAAATACCTATTTCATCAGGGCGAAAATTTTAAATCATATGAATTTCTCGGACCGCATTACGCGGGCAGCAAGGCTTCTGAAGGTATCTGGTTCAGAGTCTGGGCCCCGAGAGCAGCTGCTGTATCCTTAGTTGGCGATTTCAACGACTGGGATGTTTCGGCGCACCCTATGGAACAGATGGATGACGACAAGACCATCTGGGAAATCTTTATTAAAGATATCCCGGACAACTGTTTTTACAAGTATGCCGTTACAACAGATACCGGCGAAATACTCTACAAGGCGGATCCATATGCTTTCTGTTCCGAAAAAGGAACAACTGATGAAGGAGCGCTGATGGCATCGCAGGTATATAATATTGACAATAATTACCAATGGAGCGATTCGGCCTGGTGCCGCAGGCGGGATTCGGCGAATCATTACGCCGGTCCGGTCAATATATATGAGGCGCATCTCGGCTCATGGAAGAGGAAAAAGGACGGTTCCTTCTACAGCTACAGAGAACTGGCGGATATGATCATACCTTACGTTAAGGATATGGGATATACGCATATTGAACTCATGCCGCTCATGGAATATCCGTACGAGGGGTCGTGGGGGTATCAGATCACCGGATATTACAGCATCACGTCGAGGTACGGGTCGCCGGCCGATTTTGTGTATTTCGTGGACCGGGCGCATCAGAACGACATCGGCATAATCCTGGACTGGGTGCCGGCGCATTTTCCGAAAGATGCCCACGGGCTGATGGAATTCGATGGACATCCGCTGTATGAGGACAGCGATCCTCTGAAAATGGAGCATAAGGGATGGGGGACGAGAGTTTTCGATTACGGCAGGCCGGAAGTTCTGAGCTTTCTGATATCGAATGCGTTTTTCTATTTCGACAAATATCATGCAGACGGTTTGCGGGTAGATGCGGTAGCGGCGATGCTGTATCTGAACTATGACAGAAAAGACGGCGAATGGAGGCCTAACGAGGACGGCGGCTGCGAAAACAAGGAAGCAGTTCATTTCCTGCAGACGCTAAATAAAAACATTCTTTCGTTTTTCCCGGGAAGGCTGATGATCGCGGAGGAATCGACAGCGTGGCCTATGGTCACTATGCCGCCTTCAGTCGGCGGGCTCGGCTTCAATTTCAAATGGAACATGGGCTGGATGAACGATGTGCTCGAGTATTTTTCGAAAGATCCGCTTTTCAGATCAGGAGTTCACAACAAGCTGACTTTTTCGATATCGTACGCTTACAGCGAAAATTATATACTGCCGATATCGCATGATGAAGTGGTGCACGGAAAACATTCGCTCCTGGATAAAATGCCGGGTGAGTATGAAGACAAGTTTGCTCAGCTCAGGGCATTCTGTGTATATATGATGACGCATCCGGGGAAAAAACTGGTATTCATGGGAGCCGAGTTCGGCCAGTTTATTGAATGGAATGAAAAACAGGGACTTGACTGGATGCTGCTGAAATTTGAGAAACACAAAAAGATGCAGTCCTATGTCAGAGAACTCAACCGATATTATCTGGATACGCCGGCTCTCTGGAAAAAGGATGATTCTTATGACGGATTCGGCTGGGTCGATGCTGACAATGCGAATGACAATGTCTACACATATTTCAGAACTGACTGCGAAGGGCAGATAGCGCTTTCGGTCATCAATCTTTCGGGCAATGATTATGAGGACTTCTGGATAGGGGTTCCGGAAGGCGATTCATATGAAGTAATGATAGATACAGACAGAAAGAGATCAGGAGGTACGGGAAAGAGAAAAAAGAGAAAATATAAAGTAAGAAAAGGTTCGATGAACGGCTATGACAGATTTATATCCGTATCGATGCCTAAATTATCCGCTATGATACTTGAAAAAAGATAAGGAAGGATTGATGGTTTATGGAAAGAATGAGTAAGAAAACATGCATTGCCATGTTGCTTGCAGGCGGTCAGGGGAGCAGGCTCGCGCCTTTGACGAACAAGATAGCAAAACCGGCGGTACCGTTTGGTTCGAAGTACAGGATCATTGATTTTTCCCTTTCGAACTGTGTCAATTCAGACATCGATACTGTCGGGGTACTGACGCAGTATCAGCCTCTGCAGCTGAACGATTACCTGGCCAGAGGACAGTCGTGGGATCTGAATCTGAATTTCGGAGGACTGCATATCCTGCCTCCGTATCAGGCCAAGAAAGGCGGCGACTGGTTCAAGGGGACCGCGAACGCGATATATCAGAATATCGGCTTTATCGAAAGATACGATCCGGAATATGTCCTTATCCTGTCGGGCGATCACATTTATAAAATGGATTATTCCGTGATGCTGGAGGAGCATATTAAGAACAATGCCGACTGCACGATCGCGGTCATAGATGTTCCCGAAGAGGAAGCGTCGAGATTCGGTATCATGAGTACCGATGAGAGCGGACGTATCGTCGAATTTGAGGAAAAACCTGAGCATCCGAAGAGCACGCAGGCTTCGATGGGCGTGTATATTTTCAGCACCGACAAGCTGAAGAAATATCTCATCGAAGACGAGCATACAGAAGGATCGGAAAACGACTTCGGCAAGAATGTAATTCCGGCCATGCTGCGCGACGGACAGAGGATGTTCTCATATCTGTATAAAGGATACTGGAGAGATGTAGGTACTCTGGACTCGTTCTGGGCGGCCAACATGGATGTGCTGGGTGATGTTCCGGAGCTTTTTCTGAATGATCCAGGATGGAAGATTTCCTATCACCACAGTTTCAGCAGGCCGCAATACCTGGGGCCTGCATCATCAATTTCCAATTCTGTCGTGGGAGACAGCTGCGTGATAGACGGAAAATCAGTTGATTCAGTCATCTTCAGCAATGTTGTCATAGAAGAAGGAGCCTGCGTCAGAGACTGCGTGGTCATGAACGGCGCAGTCATCAGAAAAGGAGCCTTTGTGGAATATGCGATCATAGACAATGACGCTGTTATCGAGGCAAACGCTTCTGTAGGCGGGCCGAAGGAAAACAGCGCACTCACTGTGATAGCCGGCGGCATAACAGTTGGCAGAGATGCTGTGGTATGCCCCGGAACTATAGTTGAGGAAGATATATAAAAGGAGGGAACAGAGTAATGGATGCAGTAGGAATAATATTTGCAAATACATATGATGCCGACCTTAATGAGCTGACACAAAAACGGACACTGGCTGCTGTTCCTTTTGCGGGAAGATACAGACTGATAGATTTTACGCTGTCAAATATGGTCAACTCGGGTATCAGGAACATAGGCCTTATTACCAAGGGAAATTATCAGAGCCTTCTCGGACATGTGAGGACGGGAGCGGAATGGGATCTGGACCGCAAAAACAGCGGTCTGACAATATTACCGCCGTTCTCGACGATGGCCGGGGAAAGCATATATGACAACAGGCTCGAAGCGCTGGCTTCCAATTTCTCGTTTTTAAGAAGGGCCAGAGAAAAATATGTGCTGATGTGCGACAGCAGTTACGTCGGCAATGTCGATCTTAAAGAGTATTTTGATTTTCATGTGCAAAGCGAAGCTGTGCTGACGGGTCTTTATTCTGATCAGGTCATGAACAATCAGAAAGGCGTCAAGGGAACAACGGCCATGGTGGACAGCGACGGCAGGATCACAGAAATGGAGATAACCAAAGAAAGCCCTGAAGGATCGAAGATCCTCATCAATACCTGGCTGATAGACCGTGAACGCCTGATGGAGATAATCGAACAGGCGATCAGGGACAACAAGAGGAGTCTGAGACGCGATGTTATCATACCTGCCGTTGAAAAGCAGAAGATAATGGCGTTCAGAACAGACAGCAGGATACTCGCTCTGGATAATCTGCAGAGTTATCTTGCGAGCAATCTGGACCTTCTCGACAAAGATGTCAGGGCGGATATTCTCGGAACGGGCAAGGGGCGCCCGATACTGACGAAGACGAGAGACAGTGCGCCGACGAGGTACGGACACGAGTCGAAGACTTCTAATTCGCTGATCGCCGACGGGTGTGTTATTGAGGGAGATGTAAAAAACTCTGTTATTTTCAGAGGTGTACGCATCAAAAAAGGCGCCGTAGTCGAAAACAGTGTAATAATGCAGGATTCGACAGTAGGCGAATATGTGAATCTGAATTATGCGATCCTGGATAAGAATGTTATCATACAGGACGGAAGGATGCTTTCCGGTTATATAACGCATCCGTTCTTCTGCCAGCGTAATTCTGTCATCTGATCGGAGATCATTATATGACATCAAACGAAGTACTAGTTATTTACAATTCAAGAGACGAACAGTTCAAACAGCCCCCCGGCGCAGTAAAAGCCGGGGAGCTGCTGAAGATAGACATTCTGGTTTCCTTAGCGGAAAGGGTCGACCATGCGAAGGTCGCGGTGATATGCGACAGAGACGGCAGTACGGCATATTACGATATGAACGAACACAGTACGGAAGCAGAGACAGACGATTACTGCGCGTGGACGGCTGAGTTCAGGATAGCAGACAGGGGACTGTACTGGTATTATTTCATAATCGGGAACAGTGAAGGCGAAAGGAAAATAGGCAGGTCGGGCGACAATAAAGCTGTTTTGTCCGGTGACCCGGTTTCTTCCTGGCAGCAGACAGTATACAGCCGCGATTTCGATGTCCCGGAATGGATAACCGGCGGAGTGTTTTATCATATTTTCGTCGACAGGTTTTACAGGGCGGGCACTGAAGAAGTGCTGCCGGGAAAAATCCTCAGAACTGACTGGGGCGGCATCCCCGATTACGGCCAGAACAGCGGCGGGGAGATCCTGAACAATGATTTCTTCGGCGGCGATCTGGCGGGAGTGAAGGAAAAGCTGCCGTATCTGGAGGAGCTCGGGGTCACATGCATTTATCTCAGTCCTGTGTTCGAAGCCTATTCGAATCACAAATATGATACCGGAAATTATATGCGTATAGATCCGATGTTCGGTACGGAAGATGATTTCAAAGCACTGTGCGCCGCCGCTTCCGCACGGGGGATAAGGATCATCCTGGACGGAGTCTTTTCGCATACCGGCGCGGATTCGCTGTATTTCGACAAATACGGACATTACGGCGGTGAAGGCGCCTGGATGAACAGGGATTCCAGGTACAGAAACTGGTATTATTTCCATGAAGGAGAAGCATACGAAACCTGGTGGGGCATTGAGACTCTTCCGCGGGTGAGGAAAGATGATCCCGGATATACGGATTTCATCTGCGGCGAAAACGGAGTCGTCAGGCACTGGCTGCGCATGGGTGCTTCCGGATGGAGGCTGGATGTGGCGGACGAGCTGCCGAATTCATTCCTGGCGAAGCTCGCGCGGGCGGCGAAGACCGAAAAGCATGATTCCATGATCATTGGCGAAGTGTGGGAAGATGCTTCAAATAAGATATCGTATGACCAGCGGAAGAATTACTTCGAAGGGAATAAGCTGGATTCCGTCATGAATTATCCGTTCAAGAATGCAGTCATTGATTTTATCAGAGACGGCAATGCGCAGGAGATTCAGGAGACTGTCGAACTGATACTGGAGCATTACCCTGATGATGTAGTGAACTGTCTGATGAATATCCTCGGGACGCACGATACGCCGAGGATACTGACAGCGCTGGCCGGAGATCTGCTTCCCGACAACGCTTCGCGTCAGGAGAAGGCCGAACACCGGCTGACTGAAAAGCAGCGCGCAGACGGCGAGACGATGCTCAAAATAGCATGTGTGCTCCAGATGACACTACCGGGCGTTCCCTGTGTATATTACGGAGACGAGGCCGGAACGGAAGGCTATGCCGATCCTTTCAATAGAACATGTTTTCCGTGGGGCAGCGAGGACCGCGAACTGACGGAATGGTATAAAAAAATAATTTCGATCAGAAAAACTCACAAGGTGTATAAGAAAGGCAGATACAGAACTGCGGCCGCTATAAACGGGATATATGCTTTTGTGAGGTTTGATGAAGATCAGGCGATGATGACCGCGGTCAACTGCGGGGCTTCTGAGGAGATCGTTATTGCCGGCGGGCAATGGCGGGACCTGCTGACCGGAAGAATATTAAGCAATAATTTCACTGTTATTCCGGGAGAAATTCTTCTTCTGGAAAAACTGCAGGAGGAAAACAATGGATTACAGGAATAATTACAACGAATGGCTCGAATCGGAATATGTGGATGAGGCGACAAAGGCGGAGCTGCGGGCGATCGCCGATGATGAAAAAGAAATCGAAGGGCGCTTCACGTCCATGCTGGATTTCGGGACGGCCGGACTGAGAGGGATAATGAGAGCCGGACTGAACGGCATGAACATATATACTGTCAGATATGCGACCCAGGGGCTTGCAGATCTCATAAACACCTGCGGAGAAGATGCCGGCGGCGGAGTATCGATAGCGTACGACTCGAGGAACAACAGCGCGGAATTCGCCGAAGAAGCGGCAGCGGTCATAGCAGCGAACGGAATCAAAGTAAATCTTTTTGAGAGTCTCCGGCCGACGCCTGAACTGTCTTTCGCGATCAGAGAAACAGGCTCGATAGCGGGCATCAATATTACTGCCTCACACAATACGAAGGAGTATAACGGCTATAAGGTCTACTGGGCCGACGGGGCGCAGCTTCCGCCTGAACATGCGGAGAAGGTTTCGGCGCAGCTAGGCAGGATCAATATTTTCAGAGATGTCAAGACCATGGATCTGAAAAAAGCCGCTGCGGACGGCATGGTCACGATGCTTGGCGCCGAGATGGATGAAAAGTACATGGAAAAAGTCCTGGAGCAGTCGGTCGGCAGAAAGTATGTCGATGCTGTGGCCGATGATTTTACGATCATCTATACGCCTTTCCATGGTTCGGGATATAAACTTGTGCCCGAGGTCCTGAAAAGGCTGGGGATGAAACATGTGCTGACGGTAAAAGAGCAGATGGAGCCGGACGGCGATTTCCCGACAGTCGCCTCTCCTAATCCTGAGAATAAGGAAGGCTTCAATATAGCTATCGAAATGGCGAAGAAGAGCGGAGTGGATCTTATCATCGGTACTGATCCGGACGGGGACAGGTGCGGGACAGTAGTCAGGAACGGTGATGATTATGAGACGCTCAGCGGGAATCAGATGGGCGTTCTGCTGCTGGATTATCTTATCACTGCCAAGAGAGAGCAGGGGATACTGGCGGAGAACAGCGCGGCTGTCAAGAGCATAGTGTCTACGACGATGGCCAATAAGGTATGCGAGCAGAACGGCATCAAGCTGTTCGAAACACTTACAGGATTCAAATTCATCGGAGAAAAAATCAAGGAGTTCGAAACGACGGGAGAGTATACCTTCCTCTTCGGATTTGAAGAAAGCTACGGTTATCTCAGCGGTACATATGCGAGAGACAAGGACGCGGTAGTCGCTTCTATGCTGATCGCCGAAATGGCCTGCAGATATAAAATGAACGGTATGAATCTTTATGAAGCCATGCAGGAACTGTATAAAAAATACGGCTATTTCAGTGAGAAGGTCGTCTCATATACCATTGAAGGATTTGACGGGCCTCAGAAAATGGCCGGGATCATGTCTGGTCTGCGTTCAGATCCGCCGCAGAGCATAGGCGGCATGAAGGTTAACAGAATAAGAGATTATGACAATAGAACCGTCAAAGATGTAAACACAGGCGCCGTTGAGGAAACGGGTCTCCCGGGCAGTAATGTCCTGTTCTACGATCTGGAGGACGGCTGTTCCGCGATCGTCAGACCGTCGGGAACAGAACCTAAAATAAAACTATATGTCATGGCAAAAGCCGCTGACAGAAGTTCTGTTGAGCAGAGAGTGGATTCGATCGTTGCCGACGGTTCAGAGCTGCTGAAAGCCTGAGCCGCGAGCTGAGGTCAGCGTGAAAGTTCTTCGAAAGGAAGAAGTCCGCTGACCGCATCTTCCGCAGTCACGCAGAGCGCGCCTTCGGTAAGAGCAAGGTCAATGCAGTCACGGAAGTCATAGCCTCTCAGCATGGCGGATAAATATGCTGCTATAGAAGTATCGCCGGCCCCGAGCCCCGATACTTCTTTTTGGGCTTTTTTGGCCGGTGCGCTGCCGGACACGCCGATCCAGCTGTCCATCGAGCCCGTACTGATCTCCAGCCGGTCTTCTATGCTTCTGATAACAGCTTCTCCGGCGTTCTCAAAGTACATGCCGTCAGAACCGCATTTGATCAGAATGTTGGATGCGCCGAGTTCTCTGGCTCTTCGCGCTGTCATTTCCGGCGGCTCTTTGGCATGAGCTCCCGTCATATATTTCAGTTCATCGATACTCGGAACAAAGAAATCGGTATAAGGGAGCACTTCTGCCAGAAATTCCTGCCAGTCGCAGTCTGCGGCGTCCGAAGACGGATCTACGGCGCACATGTCAAGCGATGTCAGCATGCCGGCTTCCTGGGCGGCACTGAAAATGCGAACGAGTTCGCGGCCGCTGTTCTCATATATTTTTTTCATCGAAGGCGGATGCCCGAAGTGGAGCAGGCTGCAGCCGCGCAGAAGATCGAAATCAATGTCGTCGAAGCCGAAATCATCATTTGCCCCCGGGTTCTGCAGGATCGACCGGTCGAGTCCGGCAGGAGAGATTATGACGCTCCAGGCGGTATAGACATCGTCAGAGCGGATTATTCCGGCGGACGTGCCGGCGCCGCCTGCATCGTCCAGCATCCTGCACAGCATATCGCCGAAAGGATCATTGCCTGTTTTGCCGCATATTACGGTATCTATCCCGAACAGGTTCATGGCGAGACCTGTATTGCCGGGACTTCCGCCCGGGTGTACACCTGAACCTTCTATATGAGTTATCCTGCCGGGGATGATGACATCGGCGACCGAGCCCGCTTTCTTATTTGTAAAATGCGGGATGATATCTATTCCTATATTGCCGGCACATGCCGCTTTTCTTTTTTTTATTTCTTCAGCCATTCTGTTCTTCCGTACATCTCTGACATCTCCGCCATGCGGTCCGCCAGTCTTTTTGTAAATTCACTGTATGTCATTCGCCAGCGCCAGTTTCCCTGAGCTGTCCCCGGAACATTTATCCGGGAATCGCTGCCGAGATTCAGCCAGTCCTGTATAGGTATTATACATGTATCGGCAATGCTGCTTTCAGCCAGTCTGATCATTTCCGCCGCGACAGTGTCGCCGGCGATATCGGTGCGCCCGGTATATGAGCGGAACCAGTGCCTTTTTTCCCGGTCCAGATTGGCGAACCATCCGCGCGAGGTGTCGTTATCATGGGTGCCGGTGTATACGATACAGTTCTTTATATAATTATGTGGGAGATATTCGCTGTCATCCCCGCCGAACGCAAACTGGAGGACTTTCATGCCCGGCAGTCCGTTTTTAGTGATCATTTCCCGTACTGAGTCATCTATGAATCCCAGATCTTCCGCAATATACCGTTTTTTGCCGATCTTCTTATCCACGTAATTGAAGAAAGGAAGCCCGGGACCTGCGATCCAGCGGCCGTTCACAGCGGTGGTTTCCCCGGATTTTATGCTGTAGAACGAGTCGAATCCGCGGTAATGATCGAGCCGGACGATATCGTACAGGCGGAAATTGTGCTGTATGCGCGATACCCACCAGCGGTACGAATGCCTGCGTATGCTGTTCCAGTTGTATATCGGATTTCCCCAGAGCTGTCCTTTGGGTGCATAATCGTCCGGAGGGCATCCGGCGACGGATAAAGGACGCTTGTTGCGGTCCAGCATGAAAAGATATGAGTTCGCCCAGCAGTCAGCGCTGTCCAGAGCCGTGTAGATAGGCAGATCGCCGATTATCTCGATCCCGTGAGCGTTGGCATGATGTTTCAGGGCCATCCATTCAAGTGACAGTTCATACTGCTCCCATTTATAGAATTCAATATCGTCGTTGAGCATTTCTCTGTACCGGTCCAGAGCGTCCTGCTTTCTGAGCATTATATCTTTGTCCCATTCAGACCACGAAACGTGATGGAAATGTTCCTTGACAGCCATGAACAGCGAATAATCATCGAGCCAGCCGGCATTCGACGCTGTGAAGTTCTTAAAGTCAAGTGTGGGCGAGAAGCCGCGGTATGCTATGCGCAAAAGCTCGGAGCGTCTTTCGAAGAGCCTGCCGTAATCTATATATCGCGGATCTATTCCGAAATCCCTCGTTGAGAAGTCATGTCTGTCCAGCAGACCTTTTCTGACAAGTACGATGGGATCTATAAAGTAGGGATTCACCGCGAAAGACGAAAGCGGCGCATATGGTGAATCACCGGCTCCGGTCGGACCCAGCGGCAGTATTTGCCAGTATTTTTGTTTAGCTTCTTCAAGCCTGAAAATAAATTCGTAAGCTTCCCTGGAAAAGCAGCCTATGCCGTAGTGGGAAGGGAGCGAAAAAACAGGCATCAGGACTCCGCTTGCTCTCATGAGATCCTCCGTTGTTTTTTTTAGATGCGAGTACATTTTAACACAATTCCGATGTGATGTTAGACTTTATTTCAAAATGAACTATAATATAGAAAAGATACATTTGGCAAAGGGGGTATTGACATGTGGGCATTCAATAAAGTTTTTTATCAGATCTACACTTTGAAATTCTGCGGGGCACCTGCGGAAAATGACGGAGTGGTGCAGCCGAGGATACGCAAAATAAGGGAATGGATACCGTATTTCAACGATATTGGCGTTGATGCAGTTTATCTTTGTCCTGTTTTCTGCAGCGATACGCACGGTTACGATACGAAGGATTACGGCCATCTCGATGAGAGACTGGGCACTGACAATGATCTGAAAACACTTGTCGCAGAAATGCACAAAAACGGAATTAAAGTAATACTGGACGGAGTTTTCAATCATGTAGGAAGAAATTTTGCGGCATTTGCAGACGTGCGTGAAAACAGAGAAAATTCAAGATACCGCGACTGGTTTTATCTCGATTTCGGCAGAGATTCCCAATACGGCGACGGTTTTTACTATGAGGGCTGGGAAGGCCACTTTGAACTTGTAAAGCTCAACGATGAAAATCCTGAGGTAATAAAATATCTGGAAGATCAGGCCGTTTCCTGGATCGATAAATACGATATAGACGGTCTCAGACTGGATGTTGCGTATTCGCTTCCGGATGTATTTCTGGCCGGACTGCGCGATGTCTGCCGCGGCAGAAAAGAAGATTTTTTCATCATTGGCGAAACCATTGATGATAATTACGAGCGTCTGCTGAACAACATGGACAGCGTAACGAATTATCAGTCCTACAAGGGACTGTGGTCAAGCTTCAATTCCGGAAATCTGTTCGAGATAGCGGATACTTTCAGACGGCAGTTCAATGAGATGCTGCCGGGGAGCCATCTTTTCAATTTCCTGGACAATCATGATGTTTCCAGGATCGCTTCCAAACTGAATGATCCTCTGCTTCTCGGCCCGATATACGGTCTTCTGTTTGCTATGCCGGGCATACCGTGTGTATATTACGGAAGCGAATGGCGGGCAAAGGGAAGCATAGATGAAGGGCAGCCGGATGATGTCGTCAGGCCGTACTTCGGTGTGCCTATGCCGGATGAAATGACGATCTGGATCAAATGGCTGATCAAGCTGCACAAAGAAAACAAGGCTTTTATTTACGGAGGATACAGGCAGCTGTATCTTACGAATGAGCAGCTGGTTTTTGAAAGAGCGTTTGAAGATGACCGGATCGTGGTCGGCCTGAATATCAGCGATACTGAAGTACATGTTGATTTCGACGCCGGCGCAGAACAGGGCATGGACATCCTTTCGGGTCATCGTCACAACTTCGGCGGAGGGACAGATCTGGCGCCGAGAAGCATATATTACTGGTACATAGAAGGCTAAGGAGGAAAATTATGGATCTCAGAGTTGAATTGAAAAACACAGGTATCGGCGAAGCTGTCGCTTCAAGAAGAAATGAAGCACATGAAGCGCTCGACAAGCTGTGGACAGGCGAACTGGATTTCACGGGATGGGTCAGAGATCCTCTGGAATTCGATGAAGCAAAAGTTGCGGAATTGGCTGCCGCAGCCGCGGAAATACGGGAAAAATGTGATTACTTTATCGTGCTCGGAGTGGGCGGAAGCTTTATGGGTGCGAAGGCTGTGATCGATATGCTGAAACCGGAAAACCCTTCTACCGAAGTGTTATTCGCCGGCTATAATTTCAGCGGCAGATATTTAAGAGAACTGATCAAAAAAATCGCCGGACATGATGTCTGCATATGCGTGATCTCCAAGTCGGGCACAACAACTGAGACTCTGTCGGCGTACGGGATATTCAAGAAGATAATGCTGGAAAAATACGGGAAGGAAGAGACAGCCCGGAGAACTTATGTAGTTACTGAGAACCGTTCCAACTTCCTGTTCGACGAAGCAACAGAAGAGGGCTGCACGATTTTCGACCTGGCGGTCGATATCGGCGGGCGCTATTCCGTTCTTACACCGGTGGGTCTGCTGCCTATAGCGGTGGCCGGAATAGATATCGAAGGCATAATGAAGGGTGCGAGAGGCATCTGCTCCAAAGAAGCTTTTGCGGGAGACGCGCTCGACTATGCTGTCACCAGGCAGTATATGTATGAACACGGAAAAAAGATCGAAGTATTTGAGTTCTTCGATCCTTACTGCGCGTATTTCGGTGAATGGCTGAAGCAGCTTTTCGGCGAGAGCGAAGGAAAAGACGGCAAGGGACTGTTTCCGGCATCGCTGATGTTTTCAAGAGATCTTCATTCGATGGGTCAGTTCCTCCAGCAGGGGACTCCGGCATTTTTCGAAACATTTATCACCATTAAAAAAGACAGCGCTGATATAGATATCCCTGATATCGCCATGAAACCTTTTGCCGGAAAAACTATCGGACAGATAAATAAATGCGCAGAAAAGGGAGTGCTCGCTGCACATGTCAAGGCCGGTATACCTGCGGTTTCGATGTACGTGCAGGACCTGACGCCGGAAGCAGTGGGAGAACTTCTGTACTTCTTTGAAACACAGTGCGCTGTTTCAGCTCTGCTTTCGGGAGTGGACCCGTTCAATCAGCCGGGAGTCGAGGCATACAAAAAAGAAATGAGAGGGTATATAAACGAACTGTGATCCTGCTCCCGCGATGTTGCGGGAGTTCGGTAATTGCTATATAATAAAAATATGGTGAAATTTGAAAACGACTGGGACGATGTTCTCAGCGGAGAATTCGACAAACAATACTATAAAGATCTCAGGGAATTCCTCAAGCAGGAATATTTCAGGTCGGGACATAATATTTTCCCGCCGATGGATGAGATCTTCAACGCACAGAAGCTGACCTCCTACGGGGCCGTGAAAGCCGTGATCCTCGGTCAGGATCCTTATCACGAGCAGGGGCAGGCGCAGGGTCTGTGCTTTTCCGTACGCAAAGGAGTCCAGAAGCCTCCTTCGCTTGTGAATATTTTCAAAGAACTTCAGGCGGATACAGGCATAGAGCCGCCAACTCACGGGTCACTTGTGGACTGGGCGAAGAACGGCGTATTGCTGCTCAATACCGTGCTGACGGTGCGTGAGCATCAGGCTAATTCGCACAGGGGACACGGCTGGGAAAAATATACCGACAGGGTCATTGAACTTTTGAATCAAAGAGACGATCCGATGGTATTCATACTCTGGGGCAACAATGCCAAGGCCAAACAGAGTCTGATAACAAATTCAAAGCATCTGGTGCTGACAGGGGCTCATCCGAGTCCGCTGTCGGCATACAACGGCTTTTTCGGCGGCAGATATTTTTCAAGGACCAATGATTTCCTCGCAGAGGGGATCGACTGGAGGATCAGCGAATAACAGGGAGGACAGATAATGTCAGGCAGTTTTATTTTTTGTACGGTTGCGGCGGTAATAGTGATCGTAATAGTTGTGTTTTATATCGGGACATTCAATGGTTTCGTCAAACTGAAGAATTCGATCGACGAAGCTTATTCCACGATGGATGCCTACCTTGAGAAGAGACATGATCTGATACCGAATCTCGTCGAAACGGTTAAGGGATATGCAGCTCATGAATCAGGCACACTACAGAAGGTCACGGAAGCAAGGCAGACGGCGATAGACTCATCCTCGCAGCAGGATAAGGCGGCCGCGGAAAACCAGCTGACGAATACGCTGAAGAGTCTCTTTGCGGTGTCGGAGAATTATCCTGACCTCAAGGCTAATACGAACTTTCTTGATCTGCAGAAACAGCTGCAGAAGGTCGAAGAGGATATCCTTAATTCCCGCAAATATTACAATGGATATGTGAAGCGCTACAATACGATGCTCGAGCAGTTCCCGAGCAGCATCGTCGCGCATATAAGCAAACTTACACGCAAAGAAATGTTCACGGCGGAAAATGCTGCGGACAGGGAAAATGTAAAGGTGGAGTTTTAAATGAAGATTGTCGGTCAAAACAGGATCAGGAAATTCATACTGTGTTTTGCGATGGCGGCTGCCGTCGCATGTGCGATGGTGCCGCAGATGCCTGCATTTGCGGCGGATAAGGCTTCTTATACTACGAAATCATATAATGTCGACATCAGACTGAAGACGGACAACACAGCGGAAATAAAAGAAACGATCACTATAAATGCGTCGGATTATATACACGGCATTTACAGATACATTCCGTTGCACCAGAGAGTTACTTACAGAGACGGAAGCGGCAAGGCTCTGCGGACCGATACATATCCTCTGAAGATATCTGATGTCAGCGTGGATAAATATTCTTTCGACACATATAAAAAGGGCGGCAATGCAGTTATACAGATCGGCGACGCCGATCAGTATGTGAGCGGAAAAAAGACTTATAATATCTATTATCATGTCAAGATGTACAAGGACCGCATCAAGTCTTACGACAGCTTTTATTACAATGTGCTGCCTTACGACTGGGATACTTCGATAGCATCTTCAACGATAACTGTCCATATGCCTAAATCAGTTAAAGCCGGCAATGTAAATGTCATTGCGGGCGAGGAAGGCAGCACCGATGATTCATCGAAGGTCAGCTGGGATCTGGACGGTAATACAATAACAGTAAAGACAAAGTCATCGCTCCCGCAGGGCGAGGGCATCACAGTGGGAGTCATGCTGCCGGAGGGCTATTTCTCCGATGCGTCTTCGACCTCATGGATGCATTATGCGCAGTACGGTGTCGGGATCATTCTGATACTGCTGCTCATTTATCTGCTGCTGAAATTCGGACGCGATCCGAAGAGAATACAGACGGTGGAGTTTGAGGCTCCTGACGGGATCACTCCGGCGGAGGTCGGCTATATCATTGACGGCATTGCCGATAAAGAAGATATCGTTTCGCTGATTTTCTACTGGGCGAATAAAGGATATATCAAAATCGATAAACTCGACGAGTCGAAGGACAGCGATTTCAGACTTACAAAACTCTGTGAACTTCCGGAGGATGCCAAAACTTATGAGATGACATTCTTCAGAGCGCTCTTCCCGGGCACGCTTACAGTCGTACTGCTGTCCGGACTGGACGAAGGCGTCGCGCCTGCTATGGAGGCTGCGAGAGATCAGCTGAAGGGCGAGTATGAAAAGAGAAAGAACCGCATCTTTACCAGATCCGGAAGCGTTTCCAGGATAGCCTGTGTATTCATCGCGATGATCGGAGTCATGTTCCCGGGACTGATGATGTGGATGATGTACGGTTCGATATTCTATTTCCTGATTTTCGCCGCGGCGGCACTGCTGCTGATACCGTCATATATCATCAGCTTTATCACCTGCGACAGAAAGGATGTGGGACAGAGAGAAAAACTGTTCCCGAATATCATCGCGGTCGTGATGCTGCTGGCAGTAATGGCGGTTTGTTTCTTCGGCATGCGCAGGCTGGAGTCGGATATCATCGCGGGGATCATTACTGCGGTCCTGGCTGCTGCCGGATTTGTGACGACACGCTATATGAGAAGAAGAACGAAACATGGCGCGGATATATTCGCGAGAGTCCTCGGTTTCAAACAGTTCATACAGACTGCCGAGATAGATAAGCTCAATATGATGGTCGAAGATGATCCGGATTATTTCTATAATGTCCTCCCGTATGCTTATGTTATGGGACTTTCCAAGAAATGGGCGCAGAAATTTGAAAAGATCGACGTCAGGAAGCCTTCATGGTACGGCGGATACGGCAGCAATGGAGACATGTTCGATACGATGATGTTCTTTATGATAATGAATAATTTCTCGAGGAATTTTTCCAGCAGCGCAGCGGCAGCGGCGGCGCCTGATATTTCTTCCGACTTCGGAGGCGGAGGCGGCGGTTCGTTTGGCGGCGGCGGTTTCTCCGGCGGCGGAGGCTTCGGAGGCGGAGGCGGAGGCGCCTGGTAAAGAAAACAGAAAAAGTTATTGCTGGCCGGCCCGGAAACGGGCCGGTCGTTCAGACACAGGAGATGTTAAATGGATGAGATACTATCGCTGATAGAGTCGATTTTTTCCGAGGGAAGCCTGATCAAAATGGTCCTCGGCAATCCGCGCAAGAAAAGTCTTCCCTATAAAAAAGCCGTTTTGAGGCCGGTAATGATAAAGGATGTGCCGATGTTTCAGGCAGAGTATCATTACGAGAAGAAAGTGTTCACAGAAAACTATGACCGCGAGGCCGCGATATCGCTCATCTGTGAGCTGATAACAGAGGATTTCAAGAATATCGATATTTTCACCGAGAACAATGATTTTCAGATACTCGCTTCAAAGCCGGACAATCCGCGGATCGTGAAGCGCGCTGCCACGAAGGACGCTTCCTGCAGGAGGGAAGAGCACGACAGACAGAAGAACCGCATAATACCCGAGGGAAAGCCGTGCGCATTTCTGACCAGACTCGGCGTGATGGATGCAGAGGGAAATGTATACAAGAAATATTACAGCAAATACAGACAAATAAACCGTTATCTGGAGATATTATCTGATGTTGAGGATCATCTGCCGAAGGATCTGATCAGAGTGATAGACTTCGGCTGCGGCAAGGCTTATCTCACCTTCGCGATCTATTATTACCTGCATGAGATCAAAGGCCGGAAGGTCGATATCATCGGACTGGATCTGAAGGATGATGTGATCGATTTCTGTAATTCAGTCGCTGCGGATCTCGGATATGACAGACTGAATTTTATGAAAGGCGACATAGCTGATTTTACCGCGGACGGAGCCGACATGGTAGTGACGCTGCATGCCTGCGATACCGCTACGGATTATTCGCTGATAAACGCCGTCAGATGGAATGCGCAGGTGATCCTTTCAGTGCCGTGCTGCCAGCATGAGCTTTTCCGGCAGATAGAAGACGAAGTGGAGGATCCGATACTGAAGCACGGGATCATCAAAGATAAGTTTACAGAACTTCTGACGGACGGCCTCCGGGGTCTGAAGCTGGAAGAAGCCGGATATAAGGTGCAGATGACGGAGTTCACGACACTGGAACATACATCGAAAAACATTATGATCAAAGCTGTGAAAACGGGACTGAGAGGAGATAAGCGCTCGAGAAAAGCGGTGCGCGAATACGAGGCTCTGGTGCAGAGATATAAAGTTTCTCCGACAATCGACAGGCTTTGATATTTGTAGTATAATAGAAAAGTTAATTATAAGAAGGGAACAAAAAACACGGAATGGAAGAAAGAGAAAAAATTATAAACATTGCCGTCATCGCGCATGTCGATGCAGGCAAATCCACACTGGTAGATGCTTTTCTGAACCAGAGCGGAGTATTCAGAGACAATGAGAAGGTCGTGGACTGCGTCATGGACAGCGATGCTATCGAAAGAGAAAGAGGCATCACGATATATTCGAAGAATTGTTCGGTTATGCATAACGACGTAAAGATAAATATAGTCGACACGCCGGGACATGCCGACTTTTCTTCAGAAGTTGAACGTATCATGAAAACAGTAGATACGGTCATTCTTCTGGTTGACAGCAGCGAAGGTCCTATGCCTCAGACGCGTTTCGTACTGAAAAAATCGCTGGAGCAGGGACTCAATCCTATTCTGCTGATCAATAAGCTCGACAAGAAAGACGCCCGCGTAGAAGAAGTAGTCGATGAAGTATATGAACTGTTCATGGATCTCAACGCCAACAATGACCAGCTCGATTTCCCGATACTTTACGGTATTGCGAGACAGGGAGTCGTAGTATATGACCCTAAGGATCTCGAGGGTTTCGAAGTCGAGAAAGACGGCAGAAAAATCGACAAGAATTTCAAGGGCGATGACAAATACAACATCAAGCCGCTGTTCGATACGATCGCCAAGCACTGCAAGCCTTATCCGGATCTCAGAGATGAACCTCTGCAGCTCCAGATATCGTCGCTCGCTTACGATGACTATATCGGACGTCTCGGCATAGGCAGGATCACCAAGGGCTCTCTCAAAGAAGCTCAGGTCGTCGCTGTCGCCAGAGAAGACGGCAGTCTCGTGGAAAAGAAGATCAACCAGGTGTTCGTATACAGAGGTCTCAGCAGAGTGCCTGTGCAGCAGGCACAGTGTGGAGATATCGTAGTCGTTTCTGGGATATCGGACATTATGATCGGCGAGACTCTTACAGACAAGAACGATCCGCAGGCCATGGAAATGATCCATATAGAAGAACCTACGCTTTCAATGAACTTTATGGTAAACGATTCGCCGTTCGCCGGTAAAGTAGGCAAGTTCGTCACTTCACGTCATATCAGAGAAAGACTGAACAAGGAACTGGAAGTAAACGTTGGACTTAAAGTTGAAGAGACTGACACCACGGACTGTTTCAAGGTATCCGGCAGAGGAGAACTGCATCTTTCGATCCTCATCGAAAACATGAGACGTGAAGGATATGAGCTGGGAGTTTCCAAGCCGCAGGTCATCCTGAAGAAAGACGAGCGCGGAAAGAAGCTCGAGCCTATTGAAGAAGTAGTGATATCGGCGCCTGACGAATATTCGGGCAGTATCATTTCCAAGCTAAATCTGCGTAAGGGCATGATGCAGAACATGTCCAGCGAGAACGGATATACTCATCTGGAGTTTATGGTCCCTACCAGAGGACTGCTGGGATACAGGACAGAATTCATCAACGACACCAGAGGCGAAGGAACGATGGTCAGGAGATTCGACCATTTCGATGACTACAAGGGCGAGATCCCGCAGAGAGTCAACGGTGTAGCCATTGCTCAGGAAGCCGGTGTTTCGACGCCTTATGCACTTTCGAATATTTCGGAGCGCGTGAAACTCTTCATTGAGCCGGGCACTGAAGTATACGAAGGCATGATAATAGGAGAGAACGCAAGGGGCGATGACATGGTCGTCAATCCGTGCAAGCAGAAACAGAAAACGAACCAGCGTGCCGCAGGAAACGACGATGCTGTCAAGCTTCCTCCTGCAGTTGAATTTTCACTGGAAGAAGCGCTGGAATATATCGATGACGATGAACTCGTGGAAGTAGTTCCCGACGATATCAGAATGAGAAAGATGATCCTCGGAGAAATGGACAGGAGAAAATACAAGAACCGTCATTAGTGAGGAATGAGATTTCATATGGAAGATAAGCATTATAAGTTTTTCCAGAACAAAGAATGTGAGTATTATCCCTGCCACCCGGGAGCAGGAGAAGAGGAGTTCAACTGCCTCTTCTGCTATTGCCCGCTGTATGCGCTCGGCGACAAGTGCGGCGGGGATTTTGTTTATCTGGAAAACGGGGTCAAGGATTGCAGCGGGTGCATCATACCGCATTCCGACGGCGGATACGATCATGTGATGAGCATGTGGGAAAAAGTCAGCGAAATGGCAAAAAAGAGGTAGAAAATGGCGTTCACACACCTTCATCTGCATACACAATACAGTCTTCTCGACGGCGACGCAGTCATCGGGAAAGTTGTTGCGCGCGCAAAAGAGCTTGGTATGGATTCGCTGGCGATCACTGATCACGGCGCCATGTACGGTGTGATCGATTTTTACCGAGAATGCCGGAAACAGGGCATCAAACCTGTTATAGGCTGTGAGGTATATACTGCGGCCAGATCGCATCTCGAAAAGGATGCGGACCGTGACAGGCAGATGCATCATCTCCTGCTGCTGGCTGAAAACAATGAAGGCTACAGAAACCTGATCAAAATAGTTTCCATCGGCTTTACTGAGGGATTTTATTACAAACCGCGTATAGACAAAGATGTTCTGAGACGTTACAGCAAAGGCATCATCGCAACTTCGGCATGTCTGGCAGGGGATGTACAGCAGCATCTTCTTCTGAGAGATTACGAAGGAGCGAAGAACGAAGCACTCGAATATCTGGAAATATTCGGCGAAGGCAATTTTTTCCTGGAGCTGCAGGATCAGGGCCTCGACGAAGAGGCGCGGATATTCCCGGATATGATGAAGCTGCACGAAGAGACGGGCATTCCGTTTATTGCCACGAATGATGTCCATTACGTGAAACGCGAAGATGCGAAGGTACATGATGTCCTGCTCTGCATACAGACAGCTTCGACGATCGATGAGGAAAACCGCATGCGTTTCCCGAATGATCAGTTCTATCTGAAGAGCGAGGACGAGATGCGTTCTCTTTTCGCCGGCGTGCCGGAAGCAATAGAAAATACGCATAAGATAGCTGAAAGATGCAACGTCGAATTTGAATTCGGCAAGCTCCACCTGCCGGAATTTGTTCCGCCGGAAGGCATGGACAATAAAACATATCTCAGGAGTCTTTGTGAAAGCGGCTTCGCAGACAGATATCCGGAGGCGGATCAGACGCTGCGCGACAGGCTCGAATATGAGCTTTCAACGATAGAAAATATGGGCTATGTGGAGTATTTCCTTATAGTCTGGGATTTTATCAACTACGCGAAATCGAACGGCATCATGGTAGGACCGGGCAGAGGTTCGGCGGCGGGCAGCATCGTGTCTTACTGCCTCAGAATAACCGATATCGATCCGATCAAATATAATCTTATTTTCGAGAGATTTCTGAATCCCGAGAGAGTGAGCATGCCGGATATCGATGTCGATTTCTGCTATGAGAGAAGACATGAAGTCATCGAGTATGTGCAGAGAAAGTACGGAGCCGATCACGTGGCTCAGATCGTGACTTTCGGTACGATGAAAGCGAAGCTCGCCGTCCGCGATGTCGGGAGAGTCATGAATGTCAGCTACGGTGAAACCGATGCGATCGCCAAGGCGATACCTAACCAGCTGGGCATGACGATAGATAAGGCGCTGCAGATGAATCCCGAGCTGAAGCTGAAGTATCAGCAGGATGCCGGAGCCAGAAAACTCATAGATGTATCCAGGGCGCTGGAAGGTATGCCGAGGCATGCCTCGACACATGCGGCGGGCGTCGTCATTACGAGAGATCCCGTGGATGAATATGTTCCGCTGACACTGACGGAAAAAGGCCCGGCTACTCAGTTCTCGATGACTACTATCGAAGAGCTGGGACTGCTGAAAATGGATTTTCTGGGGCTGCGCAATCTGACGATCATACGCGACGCGCTGGAAATGATCAAAGCGAATCACGGGGTTTCGATAGATTTTTCGAAGATGGAATACGACGACAGCGAGGTCTATGAAATGATTTCGCAGGGGAATACCGACGGAGTGTTCCAGCTGGAAAGCGACGGAATGAAATCGTTCATGAAGAATCTCCGGCCGGACTGCTTTGAAGATATCATAGCAGGCATCGCGCTCTACAGACCGGGCCCGATGGCTTCGATACCGACGTATATAGACAACAAAAAACACCCGGGACATATCTCGTATATAGACCCGAGTCTCGAACCGATCCTGTCCGTAACGTACGGCTGCATGGTGTATCAGGAGCAGGTAATGCAGATCGTCAGAGATCTGGCCGGCTACAGTTTCGGAAGGTCGGATCTTGTCCGCCGGGCCATGAGCAAAAAGAAGATGGAAGTAATGCTTCAGGAAAAAGAAGTGTTCATCCACGGGCAGCTGGGCGAAAACGATGAAGTGATAATACCGGGTGCGGTCAGGAACGGTGTCCCGGAGGCCGCCGCGGAAGAGATCTACAACCAGATGGTCAGCTTTGCCTCATACGCTTTCAACAAATCGCATGCGGCCGCTTATGCTGTAATAGGTTATGAGACCGGTTTCCTGAAGGTGCATTATCCCGCGGAATTCATGGCAGCGCTGATGTCGAACGTCATGGGGGACTCGTCGCAGATCTCCGGATATATCAGGAACTGCACCGATATGGGCATAGAGGTGCTGCCGCCTGATGTGAATACCTGCGGAAGAAAGTTTACTGTCGTGGACGGCAAAATAAGATTCGGTCTTCAGGCGATAAAAAATGTCGGTGAAGGCGTGATAGACGCGATCATCGAGGCGCGCGAAACCAAAGGCATACCGCACGATCTGTTCGAATTCATTGACGGACTGGACGTGCATAAGATAAATAAATCCGCTGTGGAAAGCCTGATAAAGTCAGGTGCTACGGCTTCTCTCGAAGGCAATCGGGCACAGCAGCTGAGCATATATGCGCAGCTGATAGAATCGGCTCAGAATGATTCGCGGAAGAATATTGCCGGGCAGCTGTCGCTGTTCCAGACTAACGCTGAAGCGATGGATACAGATGCGGCGCGGGCCAAACTGCCGCGGACAGCGGAATTCGACAAAAAGATACTCTCCGCGATGGAGAAAGAAATGCTGGGCGTGTATATTACCGACCACCCGCTGAAAGAATACGAGCAGACGCTGAAAAAGATCGTGACGGTCACATCGGCACAGCTCGCGGCAGCGGCGGACAAAGATGACGAAACGGCAGAAGCAGAAAGTCCGGGCAGACGGCTGTATGACGGACAGAACGTTACTGCGGCGGGCATCATCACGGGTAAGCGCACGCTTATTACCAAATCAAATAAAATGATGGCATTCGTGCAGATGGAAGACCTTTACGGCGAAGCGGAGGTCATAGTGTTCCCGAACATTTATGAGCAGTGCAGTATGCTGATAAAGGAGGATGCGGTCATCGTCGTCGAGGGCAGGCTCAATTTCAAGGAAGACGAGTCGCCTAAGATCATAGCGCAGACGGTACGGCCTATTGAACAGATGGAGGAAAGCGGCGCGTCAAAACCGATAAAATTCCGGATACCGGGCGATGCTGATCCTGATGCTGTACTGAATGAGCTGACGGGTATTATGAAGAGACACAGAGGGAGCACGCCGGTGCTGATATACGTGCCGGGCAGGAAAGTCATGCGTGCTTCGGAGTCGATGCGGGTCGACGGCGGCGCGGAACTTATCGCGGCCGCGCAGGAACTGCTCGGATATGAAAATGTCAAGACAGAATAAGGGAAAAGGAGACAGAATATGAAAAGAATAGGATTACTTACCAGCGGAGGAGACGCTCCGGGAATGAACGCGGCGATACGCGCAGTCGTCAGGACCGCTTATACTAAAGGAATAGAAACAGTCGGGATACTCAGAGGCTACGAGGGACTGATAGAAGACGATATGATCACGCTGACGAGAGAATCTGTCGGAGATATCATTCAGAACGGCGGCACGATCCTCAAGACGGCCAGGAGCGAACGCTTTAAGTCGTATTTCGGACAGGACAAGGCGATCGAGAATCTCAACAAACATAATATAGATGCACTTGTCGTATGCGGCGGAGACGGCAGCTTCCGCGGCGCCTGCGATCTCTCGAAGAAAGGCGTGCTCGTGATGGGAGTACCATGTACGATCGACAATGACCAGGGCTACACCGACTACACGATCGGCTTTGATACGGCTGTGAATACAGTTCTCGACGCTGTGAGCAAGATCAGAGATACGGCTTCCTCGCACGACAGAACGACAATCGTCGAGGTCATGGGCAGAGAATGCGGAGATATAGCACTTTACGCGGGCCTTACAGGAGGTGCGGATTATATCCTGATACCTGAGGTCCCTGTAGATACCGGCGCTGTGATCGAAAAGGTCAAAGAAGGCGTAAAAAGGAACAAGAATCACTGCATCATCATCAAAGCCGAGGGAGTCGATATTTCCACGGCTGATCTCTGCGATGTCGTGGCGGACGGTACGGGCCAGGAAGTCCGTTCAGTCGTGCTTGCATATCTGCAGAGAGGCGGTTCGCCTTCTGCCAAGGACAGGATGCTGGCCAGTCTTACAGGCAGCAGAGCGGTCGAACTGATAGATCAGGACAGCTCGAGCAGAGCGATCGGTATCACAGGCAACGAGATTGCCGATATCAGCATTGAAGAAGCAGTTTCCATAAAGAGGCAGGTGAATCTTGAGCTCCTGAGCCTTATAGACAATCTATCGAAATGACACAGAAATCTCTGAAGGAAAGAATTGAAAAAATCATTACCGATTTTCTGGGGCTGGCGGGCGGCATGATCAAGTGGCTGATGATTTCCGTGATCGTCGGCGGCATAGGCGGCGGCATGGGAACGATCTTCGTATATTCCGTCAATACGGCGGATGCTTTTTTCGCGGCTAACAGATGGATGATATACGTACTGCCTGCAGGCGGGCTCCTGATAGCGTTAATGTATAATCTCGCCGGCATCAAAACGGTAAAAGGCGTGAGCAGGATGATGGATCAGGTGAGAAGGGACGACGATCTTTCGCCTGTTTACATACCGATCATTTTCGGCAGTACGATACTGACTCATATCGGAGGAGGTTCCGCAGGCAGAGAAGGGGCGGCGCTCCAGATCGGCGGTTCAATAGGAGAAGGCATCGGCCATCTGTTTCAGATGGATGAAAGCGATATGTCTATAATGGTGCTGAGCGGATCTGCGGCCATGTTCTCGGCTCTTTTCTGCGCACCGCTGACCGCGACGATCTTTGCGATGGAAGTAATAAGCGTGGGTGTCATGTATTACGGCGCCTTGCTGCCGTGTCTGGCGTCATCGCTGGTCGCGTATGCGATAGCCAGGATAGCGGGACTGAACGGAGAACCGTGGGGTTTCCTCAACATGCCGGATCTGGATATCATTATTATCCTCAAGGTCGCAGTGCTCGGACTGATATGCGCCGTGGCGTCTGTCATGATAGTGATGGCTTTTGATCATACGGGCAGGTTTTTCCGGACGCATCTGCAGAACAGATATTTGAGGCTTCTGGCCGGCGGAGCGATAATGATCGTCCTGACACTGCTGTTTCCTTCGGGAGACTTCAACGGTTCCGGCATGAATGTCATAACGCAGGCGCTGCACGGCAGCGCAGACTGGTATGATTTCCTGATCAAGCTGGTGTTTACAGCACTCTGTCTGGGGACAGGCTACAAGGGCGGCGAGATAGTGCCGACGTTCTATATCGGTGCAGCCCTGGGATGTACTGTCGGAGGACTTCTGGGGTTAGACCCGGGATTCGCCGCGTCGATAGGAATAGTGGCAACTTTCTGCGGAGCAGTCAACTGCCCGATAGCGTCGATAATATTGGGTATTGAATTTTTCGGCGGAGGGGGTATTATATATTACGCCACCGCATGCGCGGTAAGCTTTTTAATGAGCGGTTATTACAGCCTGTACGGAAGCCAGAAAATAATGTACAGCAAAACGACGGCTAAGTTTATCAATAAACGGGCCAAATGAGATGAGGGAATGAAATGTTTATCAATATTAACGGCATCAATATGTTCTACAGGAAAGCCGGCAGCGGCAGGCCTGTCATAATGATGCACGGCAACGGACAAAGCAGCGCCGTTTTTGACGAGGCTGTGGAAGTTCTGAAGGACGTCTGTACTGTTTACACGCCTGATTCAAGAGGCCACGGGCAGACGAGTTATCTTAATGATCAGGAAGAAGCCGCGGATGAGGAAAGAAGAGCGCGTGAGGCCCTGGCGCCTGAGGGCGCCATCAGCAGAGGCGAACTTTCTTATGATGTAATGGCGGATGACATGATCGCTTTCATCGATGCGCTCGGCATCGAGAAGCCTGTTATATACGGATTCAGCGACGGCGGCATTATAGCTCTTATCATGACGATAAAAAGACCTGATATCCCGTGCCGGCTCATGGTCAGCGGCGTGAACGTCGAACCGGAAGGCATTGATGACAAGTATTTCCGCAGCATAAAAGTTACACATTTCCTGACAAGATCGAAGAAGAAGAAACTCATGCTGGACCAGCCGCATATTTCAGCGGCGGAACTGGGAACGATCAAAGTGCCGACGGTACTTCTTGCAGGCGAACATGACCTGATAAAGCCGGAACATCTTCAGTATATCACGGATTGCATACCGACCTGCAGACTCAAGATACTCAAGGGAGAGGACCATACCAGCTATGTTATGCACAGTACAAAAATAGCTGATATGCTTAGAGAATTTATGTCATTATGATATGGAAGACAGAGTAATATTACATTGCGATATGAACGGTTTTTTCGCCTCGGTGGAGCTTCTGGAAAGACCCGATCTGAAAAACGTGCCCATGGCGGTCTGCGGAAATCCGGAGAACCGCCACGGTATTATTTTGGCTAAAAATGAGCCTGCGAAAAAGCTGGGAGTAGTGACGGCTGAAACCATCTGGCAGGCCAGACAGAAGTGTCCCGACCTGGTGTGCGTCCCGCCGCATATGAGGAAATACAAACATTACAGCAGACTGATCAACGAGATCTACGGGCAGTATACTGATATGGTCGAACCGTTTTCGATCGACGAATCATGGCTGGATGTGACGGGGAGCAGAAGACTTTTCGGCACGGGCGAGGAAATAGGGAATGAAATCAGGTCGAGGGTCAGAAATGAACTCGGCCTTACACTGTCCGTCGGCGTTTCGTTCAATAAGATATTTGCGAAGATGGGCAGCGAATATAAAAAACCTGATGCGACTACTGTTATTTCCCGGGAAAATTACCGGGATATCCTCTGGCCTCTGCCGGCGGGAGAGTTTTTCTTTGTCGGCAAAGCGACAGCTGCGAAGCTGAAAGCGAACGGCATCAAAACGATAGGCGATATCGCGCAGTCCGACATTACTCTTCTGACAGCTCTTCTCGGAAAAATGGGAGGGGACCTTTTTCGTTACGCGAACGGCCTCGACGACAGTCCCGTGGCCCATGATTATGAGCGCCGGAAAATCAAATCAGTGGGGAACGGGATAACTTTCAGAAGAAATCTCGAAACGGAAGACGATATACGAGTGGCAGTGATCGGACTTGCCGACAGGATATCGGCGCGTCTCAGAAAGCTGGAAATGAAGGCCGGCGGCATCAAAGTAGATATCAAGGATCCGTCGTTCAAAACGATTTCCCGGCAGATCCAGCTCGAATATTCCACAGATCTTCCCGACGAGATCGCGGAGGCTGCTCTGGATATAATACATGCTTCCTGGAGGAAACGCGATCCTATCAGACTGCTGACGATAACCGGCATCAATCTGAGCGACGGGGAAGATCCGGAGCAGATATCTCTGTTCGGAACGAATGAAAAGGACCGCGAGAAATCGGTCAAAGTCGCCAGGACGATCGACGATATCAGAGATAAATACGGTTCTTCCGCCATTTCTTTCGGGCGTACGATCAATAATGATCTCGGGGTCGATGAAGATCCTCATGATACAAAAGAGTAAAACAAAACAGCGGCCCGGAAGATCCGAAACGCTGTCAGTGAATTGAGAACGATACAATTATGTATCTATGGTTGTCTTTATTTATTTTGCGCTGAACACGCCTTTGCTGACTGTATACTTGCCTGCTGTGCCCTTGACTTTGACTCCGCTTACAGTGAACTGATAATTACGGTTTTTCGTCAGCCTGTCAACTTTGATGATGATCTTGGCACTGGTTTTCCTCAGTATTCCGTTCGAATAATTCTTTGTGCTGTGATAAGGCACGACTTTCGCGCTTACCGACTGAGATTTCCACGATACCGCATCTACAAAATATACTGTAACGGTTTTTTTACTTGCACTGTAGGCGACATGATCTATCAGGATCTCCGCCGACTGAGTTGTCATGTCTGCCGCTGAAGCCGCAGCCAGGGCGGATTCAGGCAGCATGCACGCCGCGCTTACACCGAATGCCATGATAATGCACAGTAAAATTGCCGTTGCTTTGCGTTTTATTCCCATTTTTTAACAGCACCTCCTTTACTGTGTATGCATTTCCTTGATTTACATGCTAATAATACAATATATAGATTAAAGCTACATTAAAGAAGATCACATTTCTTCAGGAAGAGAGAGGATAAACTCTGTGCCTTCCCCGAGCTCGCTCTGTACAGTAATAGTCCCGCCGTGAGCCTCGGTCATCCACTTGACCATTGAGAGCCCCAGTCCCGTGCTGTCATCTGCGGAATTCCTGGACTGGTCGACGCGGAAGAAACGCTCCCAGATCTTGTCTAAATTCTCTTTGGCGATCCCGATGCCGTCGTCTCTGACCGAGCAGATTATGCTTTTTTCGCCGTTCTGGGCTTCACCTTCGCTGACGTTTACCCAGACGTGGCCGTTTGTCCTGCCGTATTTGATCGCATTGGAGATGAGATTGATGAATATGCGCATGAGCATGGACTGATCGCCGACCGTTACCAGACCCGGACGCGCGCTGCATATTACAGTAATGCCTTTGGCGTCTGCTTCTTCCTGCTGCTGCTCCGAGACTATGGAAGCGAGCTCGCCGATGTCCACGGTGTCCAGATTGAGCCTGGCCGTTCCCTTGGTTGCTCTCGCTATGGCAAGAAGCTCAGAAATCAGCTGAGAAATACGCTCGGCCTGTTCCAGGACTATATACAGCGCTTCCCGCGTTTCTTCCATGGTTTCGGCATTCTCAAGCGCGAATTCGCACTGCGAGATGATCACCGAAGTAGGAGTGCGCAGTTCATGCGACGCATCGTTGGTAAATCTTCGCTCGTTTTCGAACGAAGCCTCGAGTCTGTCGAACATGTTGTCGAATACCCTGGCCAGTCTGTAGATTTCATCTTTGCCTTCGCCGAGGTTTATCCTCTGGGAAAGGTCGGTCCCGTCATTTATTTTGTTCGCCGATTCCGCGATCTGCCGGACAGGCTTGAACGCGCGCTTGGTGATAAAATATCCGCCGAACGCGGCAATAAGGATTATTATCGGCAGCACTATAGCAGCCAGGTAAATGAGCGTGCTGAATGTCGACTGTTCGTTGACATCGTTCACGATGCCGCGTACCCAGAAGTTGCCGTAATTGTCAAGATAGTATGTCGTATCGTAGATGAACCAGTTTTTGCCGCCGCTTTTTAGCGTCTGCGATTCGTTGGCGTTGAATTTGACTTTGCTGTTGTCGAAGCCCTGGGGAGTTTTTCCGCGGATCAGCTTCTTGTCAAGGCTGTAAACGGAGAGGTACATCCCGTCTTTGTAATAATCGAATCCGTCGCTGAAAGTAAGGGCACCGTTTTTATACAGTACATCGTTGCAGTTCTGATCCACGAAATCTATCAGTTTGTCCTTCGACGAAGCCTTGACCATATTCTGTCCGACGTAAAAAATGAAACAGAAAGCTACCACGGCCAGCACCGCCATCAGAACAGTGAACCATATGGTGACTCTCAGTTTGATCGATAAATGTTTCATCATTCCTCCCTGAGCACATAGCCGGCACCGCGGACCGTATGGATGAGTTTGCTGCCGAAAGGCTCGTCGATCTTCACTCTGAGGTAACGGATATATACATCGACCATGTTCGAACCGCCTTCATAGTCATAGTTCCAGATATGGCGGCTGATCTTGTCTCGCGAAAGGACCTTTTCCTTGTTGCGTATCATGTATTCCAGAATGGAGAATTCCTTGGCCGAAAGAGATATTTCAGTTTTGCCGCGCATTACTGTCCTGGCCGTGCAGTCTACTGTCAGGTCGGCAAGCTCATAAATATCATTCGTACTGTTGGAGGCTCGTCTGATGAGCGCCTTGATCCTCGCGATCAGCTCATCGAAAACAAAAGGCTTGACGAGATAGTCGTCGGCTCCCGCGTCCAGTCCGCGGACCCTGTCCTCGACGCCGTCCATCGCGGTCAGGAAAATGACCGGAGTGTCGTCGCCGTTGCTGCGGATTATTTTCAGAATATCATACCCGCTGAATCCGGGCAGCATGATGTCCAGTACGATGGCATCGTATTCGGCCATGTCGATGTATGAAAGCGCGTCGCTCCCGTTCAGGCAGGAATCGACGGTGTAATGTTCGAGTTCGAGTTTTTTAACTATCAGTTTATTCAGATTGGGTTCGTCTTCAACTACCAGGATGCGCATACATTCCTCCTTGATTTCTCATAGTATCATCTCTGAATGATTATATCATACCTTGTAATCAGGTGGAAATAATATGGTGAGCGGGTTATAATATTGTGAAGAATGAAAGGAGAAACTGCTATGTATGATATCTGTATAATCGGTGCCGGTGCAGCCGGACTTACGGCGGCAGTGACATGCGCGCGCAGGGATCCTTCCTTGAAGATCTGCATACTCGAGAAGAACGACAGGCCCGCGAAAAAGATATACGCGACCGGAAGCGGCAGATGCAACATCACAAATCACCGCTGCGCGGGGCTGCCGGAAACGGCGGAGTTCTTCAGCAGTATCGGTGTAGTAATGATCGAAGAAGACGGCGGCAGGTACTATCCGATGTCAGGGAAAGCCGAGGACGTGGCGTATGCACTTATTACTGCGGCGCGGAATGCGGGCGTTGTGATAAAGTGCGGTCATGCGGCGGACAATATCGCCGGAACTGACGGCGGCTTTGCGGTCTCAGGAACAGCGTCGGGCGGCTCCGGCGGAAGTTTTGAGATAAAGGCGAAAAAAGTGCTTATCGCTTCAGGCGGAAAAGCGGCTCCGGAATTCGGCACGACGGGAGACGGATATATCATGGCCAGAAAGCTGGGTCATACAGTTGCGAGGCTGGTGCCCGTTCTTACGGGGATCACGACGCCTGATGCCGTTCCGGAACTTAAGGGTGTGCGGGCATACGGGAGATGTACTCTTCTGAAATTCGGCAGGCCCGTCTGCGAGGAAGTCGGAGAAGTCCAGTTTACGGACGGTGCTCTTTCGGGGATATGTATCATGAACCTCAGCAGATATCTGAAGACGCAGGGCGGCGGCAGGGAAGAAATAAAAAAGGAACTTGCCGGTTACAGCATCTGCATAGATTTCATGTCGTCCATGCGCCGCGATGCGATGGTCTCTCTTTTCAGCGAACGCAAAAAGATCCCGGGCATGACGGTCGATGACATGCTGGTGTCGATCGTGCCGCGCGCTCTCGGGAGAGATATCCTGCGGCGGACATTCGCGGAAACGAAAGGATCTGCAGCGGAGATGACGTTTGAAGATATCGAAAAACTGACGGACGCGGTCAAGAGCTGGACAGCGCGCGTCATAGGCGCCAAAGGCTGGAAAGACGCTCAGTGCACGTCGGGCGGCGTCAGCATAGATGAGATAGATACGGAAACAATGATGTCGAAGTTAGTCAGCGGATTGTATTTCGCGGGCGAAGTGACAGACTTCGACGGACCGTGCGGCGGATTCAATCTGCAGAACGCATGGGAGACAGGCATCACAGCAGGAAAGGCGATGGCAGAGTGAAAAAATACAGAATACATCAGATCAAACTTAAGATAGATGAACCGGTTTCCGATATCCCGGAGATCATAAAAGCGAAATGCGGAAAAAATACCGATATCATTTCCTGGAATGCAGTCAGACGTTCTGTCGACGCGAGAGACAAGGGCGATATCAGGATAGTGTATTCCGTAGATTTTGAGACTCCGTCGGATTCGCTTGATCTGGCGGAAGCACCGGATCTGACTTACAGATATCCTGTCGAACCGGGGACCGGTGAACGCCTGCTGCAGAAACGGCCGGTGATAGCGGGATTCGGACCGTGCGGCATGTTCTGTGCGCTGATATTGTCGCAGATGGGAATGGCGCCCATAGTGATAGAAAGAGGAAGACCCGTAGACGAGAGGACAGCCGATATCGCGAAATTCTGGCAGAGCGGCGAACTCGATCCGGAATCAAATGTGCAGTTCGGCGAAGGCGGCGCCGGGACTTTTTCGGACGGCAAGCTTACTACGGGTATAAAAGATCCGCGCGTGCGCAAGGTGATCGAGGAATTCGCGGCGGCAGGAGCTCCTGTCGATATTCTGATAGACGCGAAACCGCACATCGGCACAGATATCCTGAAGAATGTCGTACGCACGATCAGGATGAAGATAATCGAAAACGGCGGCGAGGTCAGATTCAGCGAAAGACTGGAAAATATAGAGTCTGCCGGAAATGTGCTGAAAGGGATCACGCTCAGCGGAGGAGAAACTATCGAGACTGATGATCTCGTTCTGGCTCTCGGTCACAGCGCGAGAGATACGTTCAGCATGCTCAGCGGCAAGGGACTGGAAATGATGCAGAAGCCTTTTTCGATCGGAGTCAGGATCGAACATGAACAGGAACTGATAAACAGGGCCCAGTACGGTGATCCGAAGCTGGCGGCGAAACTCGGGCCGGCAGACTATAAACTGAATTATCATGCCCGCAGCGGCAGGGGAGTATATACATTCTGCATGTGCCCGGGCGGCAATGTCATAATTGCCTCCAGCGAAGAAGGCGGTGTGGTGACGAACGGGATGAGCGGAAGTCTCCGCGACGGGAAATATGCCAACAGCGGTCTTCTCGTCGATGTGCGTCCCGATGATTTTGCATCTTCGGACCCACTGGCGGGAGTGGAATTTCAGAGAAAGTACGAACGCCTGGCATTCAGGCTCGGCGGCGGAGATTATACTCCGCCGGAGATCATCTGGAAAGAATTTCACGGTTCGCCTGTTGAACAGTCGCTGCCGGGATTTGCAGCCGATTCCCTGACAGAGGCCATGCCGTTCCTCGGCAGAAAGCTCAGAGGATTCGACTCGCCTTATTCCAGGCTGATCGGCGTCGAGACAAGAAGCAGCTCGCCTGTGCGGCTGCTGCGTGACGAAAATATGATGACGAAAATAAAAGGCGTCTACGCCTGCGGAGAAGGCGCCGGATATGCCGGCGGCATCGTCTCAGCCGCCGCCGATGGCATAAAGGCCGCGGAAAAAATAGCGCTCAGGTATTCCGAGATATAAGCGGCAGATTATTTTTCCAGCAGACTCCTTCCGGTCATTTCTTCAGGCTGCGGTATCCCCATCATGTCAAGGAGCGTAGGTGAGAGGTCGGCCAGTCTGCCGCCGCTGCGGAGACCGCAGGCGCTGGCGGATATATTGACCAGCGGCACCGGATTCGTCGAGTGTTTCGTGACCGGTTTGCCGTCCTTGTCTTTCATTACGTCCGCATTGCCGTGGTCGGCTGTCAGCAGTATCTGTCCGCCCGCGGCGAGGACTGCCTCGGTGATCTCGTAAACGCATTCATCAAGAGCCTCGATGGCTTTGACCGCGGCTTCCATGATCCCGGTATGGCCGACCATATCGGCATTGGCGAAATTGAGTATTATCAGATCGTACTTGTCGGCTCTGATCTGTTCGATAACTTTATCCTTGACAATATAGGCGCTCATTTCAGGCTGCAGGTCGTAAGTCGCCACCTTCGGAGACGGGACCAGTATGCGGTCTTCACCTTTGTTCGGAGCTTCCACGCCGCCGTTGAAGAAGAACGTGACGTGAGCGTATTTTTCTGTTTCGGCGATCCTCAGCTGCTTCAGCCCGAGGGAAGAAACATATTCTCCGAGAGTGTTGCGGATCGTTTCCGGCGGGTAGGCCACATGTACGTCAGGCATAGTCGCGTCATACTGCGTCATTGTCACGTAATAGAGATCGTCAACTGTCTTCGCGCGTTTAAAACCGCTGAAGTCCGCGTCGACGAAAGCTCTTGTTATTTCTCTGGCACGGTCAGGCCTGAAGTTGAACATGATGATCGAATCACCGTCCATTACTGCGGCCTCATCACCGACAACTGTCGGTACGACGAACTCGTCGTTTTCATCGCGCGCGTACGCTTCCGCCAGGGCTGCGGAGGCAGTAATGCTTTTATATCCTTCGCCAAGCGTCATCGCGTCGTAGGCTTTCTGCACTCTGTCCCATCTGTTGTCGCGGTCCATCGCATAGTAGCGTCCGGAAAGGAGAGTTATCCTGCCGACACCGGTTTCTTTCATATGCTGTTCGAGTTCATCGATGTATTTCTGCGCCGATCTCGGCGGAACATCCCGGCCGTCGAGGAAACAGTTGACGTTGACTTTAGTGATTCCTTTCTGCTTCGCCATGTCGATCAGAGCTTTCAAGTGATCTATGTGGCTGTGCACGCCGCCGTCGGAGAGCAGTCCGTTCAGATGCAGGGTGGAGCCGTTGGCGAGGACATGCTCCATCGCCGCGCACAGTGTCTCATTCTCGAAGAATGTCTTTTCGCGTATGGCTTTCGTGATCCTTGTGAGTTCCTGATAAACTATCCTGCCGGCGCCGATGTTGAGATGGCCGACTTCGGAATTGCCCATCTGGCCGTCAGGCAGACCTACATCTTCGCCGCTGGCCATTATAGCCGTGTGCGGATACTGCGAAAATATTTCGTCCAGATGAGGCTTTTTCGCCTGAGCTATTGCATTGCCTGATATATCTTTATTGATGCCGAATCCGTCGAGTATCATCAGCATTGTCGGTTTCTTTCTTTCCATAATCTGTTTATAATCCTTTCTTAATCATACTGTGTATGTCCGATAACAGTATAACACATCGTTATCTCCTCATGATATAATAAAACAAAATACGGAGGAAGCTATGACGGAAATCATCAGAGAAGAAAAAGACATGAAATATACAGACGAACAGTGGAACGCCATCGCGGCGAGAAACAGGAATATCCTGGTTTCAGCGGCGGCTGGATCAGGCAAGACTGCAGTGCTGGTAAGGCGCATAACTAAAATGCTCATCGACGGCACCGCATCGGTCGACAGGATGCTTATCGTGACATTTACAAAGGCCGCGGCCGCCGAAATGAAAGAGAAGATAGTTGATTCGATCAACGATGAAATATCGCGCGGCGGCGAAAATGAGGCCGCGCTGCGCAGGCAGCTCGATATCATGTATAAGGCGCATATCAGTACTTTTGATTCATTTGCGCTGGAAATCGTGAAGAGATATTTTCATATTATCGGCTGTGATGCGAATCTGACAATATGCGATGACAACGACGGCGCTGTCATGAGATCCGATGCGCTGGATGAAGTATTCGAAGAGCTTTTCGAAAATGAGCAGGAGGATTTTGAGCAGTTTCTGATGAAGTACGGCTCCTTCAAGAATGACGATCAGCTGAAGAAGGATATCCTCAAGCTGTATGAAAAAATAAGGACGATACCGGATTACATGGACTGGTTCGGCCGCAGCGCAGAAAAGCTGAAAATGTCGGAAGAAGAATTCTGGAATTCCGATATGGCTCTGCTCATGGAGGCCGATATAAAGAGCAAACTTCATGATGCCTTTGATATGTACACCAGTGTCGTAAACCTGGCCGGCGCTGCCGGTGTAAATTTCCAGATGCCTGTCCTCAGACAGGATCCGCAAAATGTGCTTTCTCTGCTCGAAATGACCGACCCCAGACAGCTCAGGACGGCCTTATGCGCCTTCTCACAGCAGAAACTGCGTACGGCAGGTAAGAATGTGGACATCGCAGAAAAATGCGCGTACGAGGAAATCAAAGAGCAGATCCAGGACCGCAGAAAAACGGCAAAGGGTCTGATAGATGAAATAAAGAACAAGTATTTTTCGGACGATATGAACATGATCATCAACTGCATGAACGACACGTACGGCGAGGCAATGTTCCTGAAACATATCCTCGAATGTCTGGAGGAAAAATACAGCGCGGCCAAACTGGAAAAGAACAATGCGGATTACGCGGATATCGAACATTTCGCGATCAGGATACTCGAGGACAGCGATGCCGCCGCCGAATATAAAGGGCTGATCGACTATATCTTCATAGACGAATATCAGGACAGCAATCTGCTGCAGGAAAAGATCATCGATTCGATCCGCCGGGAAAACAATGTTTTCATGGTTGGAGATATCAAGCAGAGTATATACCGATTCAGACTCGCCGATCCGTCGATATTCATCGATAAGTATAACAGATATGAACCTTACGACGCGGAAGGCGAAAATGTCGATTCGAAGATAGATCTCAACAAAAATTTTCGCAGCAAGGGCGGCGTAGTCAGAGCCGTCAACGATGTTTTTACGGAAATAATGGACGGATATGATGAAAACGCCGAGCTGCACCAGGGAGTGGACTACGAGGGAGAACTCGAATATAAAGCGGAGCTCTGCGTCGTCGACTGCGCGGAAGAGGAGGCTGCCGAGCTGGATTCAGATATTCTGAATATGAAAAAGGAGGAACTGGAAGCGCTGGCGGCTGTCGATATCATCAGAAAAAATGTCGGGACGACAGAGATATGGGATGTGAAGCATAAGTGTGCAAGGCCGCTTAAACTGAGCGATATCGTGATCCTCATGCGAAGCGCCGTGAATTATGCGGATATATTTTATCAGACTCTGAGAGATAACGGCATCGAATGCTATCTGGACAACAACGGCGGATATTTCGATCGTATCGAGGTGATGACTTTCACGGATCTCCTGCGCATAATCGACAATATCAGACAGGACGTGCCGCTTCTCGGCGTGCTGCGTTCTCCGATATGCGGATTCAGCATAGATGAGCTGATCACGATCAGGACTGCGGTGCCGGAAGTACCGTATTACGAGGCTTTCATTTCATATGCGGAGTCGGGAGAAGACGAAAAACTGAAAGAAAAGACAGCCGGCGTTCTGGCAGCACTGGCTGCATGGAAGGAAGAGGCCTGCTATCTCCCGGTCGACGAGTTCGTCTGGAAACTCATGAACGAGACCGATTATTACACCTATGTCGGCACTATGCCGGGAGGCCGCATCAGGCAGACTATGCTGCGTGTCTTCGCCGAGAAAGCCGATACTTTCAGCGCGAAAGGCGACAACACGATTTACGGACTGATCAGGTATATTGACAACCTGAAAGTCCGGTCGATAGATCTGGAACAGCCGAACGTGATCTCTGAAAACGATGATGTCGTGCGCATCATGACTATACACAAGAGCAAGGGACTGGAATTTCCGATGGTCATACTGGCTGGGCTCGGAAAAAATTTCCAGCACGGCGATAAAGCTAAATGGTCATTCCATAACAGGATCGGGATCGGCATGAGATATTACGACACCGACAGGCACTGGTACAAGGATACCATCAGCAAAAGCCTCATCGATACACTGAATAAGAGCGAAGAAACTGATGAGGAGCGCAGACTGCTTTACGTTGCTTTCACGCGTGCGGAAGATAAACTGGTGCTTCTCGGTACTTCGAAGGACTGGGAAAAAGACAGGCAAGGCTATGAGTCGGGAATCATCAAAGGCAGTAATGCTCTTGATCTCATTTATCCTGCTGTCCTGCATTCGGCGGATGATTTCAAGGTGTCGGTTTTCCGCAAAAGCGATCTTGACAAGATAACGCCGGAGCAGGAGGCCGAAAGAGAAAATATCAGCGGTATGCTGCGGGGAAGAGCGATGGAACAGTATCTGGCGGACCGTGATGAAACTCTGCAGAAAGATATTGAGGGGAGACTGTCGTATGTATATCCATACAGTACGGATATGGGCAGAAAATCCAAATACTCCGTCAGCGAACTGAACCGGACGGAAAAGGTTCCGGAGATCACTCTCAAGGTACCTGCATTTACAGTTGATAAACCGGGATTCACGGCAGCGGAAAAGGGAACAATAATGCACTCCGTCATGGAGCATATCGACTTCAGAACAGTATCTGTCCAGGCGGGTGAGGGCATCGAGTGTGCAGATGAATACATTGCGGACTTTGTCAGGACCATGACAGAAAAAGAAATGCTGACGCCGGAAGAAGCCGCGACTGTCGTGCCTGCTAAGATATCGGCGTTCTTTGCCACAGATGTCGGAAAACGCGCAGCGGAAGCTGCTGTCTGCTATAAAGAAAGACCGTTCACGGCGGAACATATTACGGAGCCGGGTTCTTCGCCGGTGCTGGTACAGGGCGTTATTGACTGCTATTTTGAAGAGAACGGAGAACTGGTGCTGATAGATTATAAGACAAATATGTATATCGAGGGCATCAGAGAAACTTACCGGGAGCAGATAGAACTTTACAAGGAGGCTCTGCAGATGCTGGAAGGCAAGAGGGTCAAAGAGGCATATCTTTATCTGTTCTCAAAAGGATGCTTTGTGGAAATGTAATCTCCGGCCTTAAAGGCAGGAGCATAAAAAAAGGAGTCCGCCTGAGCGAACTCCTTTTTGAATTCTATGTGATTTCTGTATCAAACTTATAGTTTATACAATGCCCTGAGCCATCATAGCATCAGCGATCTTCAGGAATCCGGCAATGTTTGCGCCCTTAACGAGGTCGTATGTGCCATAGTATTCCTTCGATGCAGCTTCGCATGCGTCATGGATACCGATCATGATATCGTACAGCTGTGCATAAACATCTTCAGGCTTGAATACTGTCTTTCCAGCGTTCTGTCCCATTTCGATGCATGAGCAAGCTACGCCGCCGGCATTTGCAGCCTTTGAAGGTCCAACGATGATGCCGTTGTCCTGCAGGTAAGCGATAGCTTCGTTCGATGAAGACATGTTCGATCCTTCGCAGACGAATTTGCATCCGTTAGCAACGATCTGCTTAGCGTCATCGATGAGGATTTCGTTCTGTGTTGCGCATGGGATGTAGAGGTCAGCCTTAACTTCCCAAGGCTTTTTGCCTGCAACGAACTTTGATCCAGGGAACTTGTCTGCATAAGGTGCGCAGATGTTCTTGCCTGATGATCTGAGCTCGAGCATGAAGTCGATCTTCTCGCCTGTAATTCCAGCTTCATCATAGATGTAGCCGTCCGGTCCGGAAATAGTAACAACTTTTCCGCCGAGTTCTGTAGCTTTCTTCACTGTTCCCCAGGCAACGTTTCCGAAACCGGAGATAGCAACTGTCTTGCCCTTGATCGATGTGCCGTTAGCTTCGAGCATTCTGTTAGCGAAGAATACGATTCCGTATCCTGTAGCTTCTGTTCTGCCGTTCAGGCCGCCCCAGCTGAGGCCCTTGCCTGTAAGAACGCCTTCGAATCTGTTAGCGATCTTCTTATACTGTCCGAAGAGATATCCGATTTCTCTTCCGCCAACACCGAGGTCTCCAGCAGGAACGTCTGTTGAAGGTCCGATATGTCTGTAAAGCTCTGTCATGAATGCCTGGCAGAATCTCATGACTTCTGCATCCGATTTGCCGTTAGGATCGAAGTCTGCGCCGCCCTTGCCGCCGCCGATAGGGAGGCCTGTAAGAGCATTCTTGAAGCACTGCTCGAATCCCAGGAACTTAATGATTCCAGGATATACGTTCGGTGCAAATCTGAGTCCGCCTTTGTAAGGTCCGATTGCTGAGTTGAACTGATATCTGTAGCCCTTGTTGACCTGGACTTTGCCGTTGTCATCAACCCATACTACTCTGAAAGTAACTCCTCTTTCAGGCTCGGTCAGCCTTTCAAGGAGAGCAACCTTTTCATACTCAGGGTGTTTCTCGATAACAGGTGCAAGTGATCCAAGAACTTCTTCTACAGTCTGATGAAATTCAACTTCACCAGGGTTCTTTTTCTCACAAAGTGCGATACAGTCTTGTACATAGTTTGACATTTTGGTGTTCCTCTTTTCTTTAAATATATTTTGGTTATAAAGAATTATGTAGTCTCGCTGTTAAAAATATATCAAAAAGTAAGACAAGAGTCAATATTTTTGACTCAATATTAATATGTTTAAATATTCAGAATACGGTACATTTTTTGACATTATCAAAGTCGTAAAAAAGCTGTGTAAGTGGTATAATATTAATTCATAAAATACAGGGAAGTAATGGAGGTACCGGATCATGACATTACAATCAGCAAAGCATTTATCGTCGGTCATGCGCGACGCTCTCACGGAAAGACAGTTCCTGAAAAGGACCGATATGGAAAAATCGGAAGTAGAAGGTTATCTGCAGGATATCGAAGGGATATGCAATGTCATAATATCCGCAGGAACGATAAACTGCACGACTGTCTGCAGCGCATTCATGCCTGTGCTGAACAGGGTATGCCGTGAGCCTGAAGAAGGATGGCTGAAATATTTATTCGAATATACTCTCGACGAGCTTTATCCGGAGCGTGATGACAGAGAGCCGGCAGATGCGGAATACAGAAAAGGACGTCTGCTTCTTTATGAAGCTATCCATACCGCGCTTAAGTATGAGAGCGCATCCAGAGTGTTTTCCCCGGTGCTTGATTTTGAAGAACTGGATGATTCCCTGATATACGGTAAAACAGCATATCACGAGTACAGGATGCTTCTCGATGATGTCCGTACAAAATATATTTATGAGTTCATGAGGATCGGAGCGGAGATCACGCCGTTCAATACGTTGGGGCATGTCGCCGGTGTACATTTCACGGCCCTGCATGTGGCGAAGCAGCTGGCGCAGACAGACGTCCCGATCGACCTGGCGCTGGTTTCGGCCGCTGCCGCTTCGCACGACATCGGCAAATACGGCTGCAAGGATTCGGAAAGCGGCAGAATACCGCATCTCCATTATTACTACACCAACGACTGTCTGACCAGAAACGGACTGCCGCTCATAGCTCATATCGCCAGCAATCATTCTACATGGGATCTCGAACTCGAAAATCTTTCCGTCGAGAACCTTATACTGATCTATGCCGATTTCAGAGTCAAAAGCAGACGCGAAAACGGCGTTGAGATCGTGGAATTCCATTCGCTGAAAGATTCATTCGATATCATCCTCAACAAACTGGAAAATGTCGATGAGGCCAAAAAGAACCGGTACATCAAGGTCTATAACAAGCTGAAGGACTTCGAGGATTACATGGAGAGCCTCGGTGTAAACACTGACTTCTCAAGAGATGTGCTCAGGGAAGTCACGAAGACGGATGTGGCATTGTGCACATCGGCCGAATCTGTCGAGCGGCTGAAGTATCTCGCGATAGAGCACAATATCGAAGTCATGAGCAGGTTCAACAGCGAGTCGGCATTCGGCGATCTGATCGAGGATGCGCGCACAGAGAAAAACTGGAAGAACACGAGGGCTTATCTGAACATACTGGAAGAATATTATTCCTACATGACACAGAGCCAGAAAGAGATGACGATCTATTTCCTCTTCGAACTCCTGTCCAACCGCGAGGGCGATATCAGAAGACAGGCGGCCACGCTTGCCGGCAGGATCATTGCCAGATTCGACGACGAATACAGGAAAGATCTTCCGGACGGCGTCAAGAAGTACCAGAATGAGGAGAATCTCGTCACGAGCAAAAAGATGTGGCGCGAATATCTGCTCAAAGTCATATATTCCGATCTGCAGACGACAGAGCAGCAGAGAAGGTGGATAGGCTATACGCTGAAAATAACTATTTCCAGTCTGTTCGAAGCGGCGAAAGACAGATATAAAACGGAATATCTGTCGATACTGCTCAAGGCGATGGAAGGCAGCTGGAAGGACGAGCTGGACGCCTTTATCGTGACCGACACACTTCTGTATCTGCCGCTGGACATCTGCGGAGAGCATGAGCTGGAGACAGTGGTGCAGTATGTCAGTCATTCCTATAAAAACAACAGCCTGGAAACCAAGATAGCGGGTCTCAGATTCATCGAACATCTTCTGGCAGTGAAGAAAATCGAAGAACTTAACAATAAAACGTTATCGTTAATCAAAAAAATCGCCTCGACTTCTACGGAGAAGACGAACAGTGAAAGAGTCTGCGTGACTTATCTGAGGTCGAAGATAGAAGATCACCTCGGCAGTGAAAAACATACTGCCGGCAGGCAGGTGCGCAGGATATTCAGGAATAAGGATCTGGCATCGGATATATTCAGAGAGAATCTCAAGATCGATACCGAATGGATAATGAAGTGCGTGAACATAGAGCTGCTGCTCGATTCGCTCGATTCGCAGAAAGTCGACGAGATATTCCATGTCGCAACACATCTTTCCAATCTGCTGAAGGTCAGCGAGCGTGTAACAGTCAGGCATTCCGCCGGCGAAGGACTGCTCAAGCTCACGCCTCTGCTTCCGCTCGATCAGAGAAACGAACTGGCAGTAGAGCTGACTAAGGGACTGGAGATAGGCGAATATCAGTTTTCAAAATATATACCGGAGTATCTCGGCAGGCTTTCGATGTGGCTGCATCCGAACGAACTCGACGAGGTGCTGCATGATCTCGGAGTAATGATCCAGAGCACGAACGACCGGGTGGCCTCGGTCACGCTCGATACACTCGGAGTAATGCTCATACATTACGACGATTATCTCAAACGTTTCGGAGAGGACGAAGCCGTCTATTCCAGGAGGAAGGACCGCATCATCGGACTGCTGCTCAAAGGAATGGCGAATTACCATGCCGCAGTCAGTCAGGAAGCGTTCATGGTCATAGGGCATTATATTTTCGCGTCGCAGGAAATGACGATGGATTCGCGTTTCGATATATTCAGGCGCTTCTTCAAGAAAATGCTCACACTGATAGATACTTCGAACAAAGATCCGCTGACGTTCTTCAATAACGCCGCGTCGCTGAACCATATATACAGATTCATTTCCGGATATATCTTCAGCTGCGGAGAAATAAAGATCAGGGACAACAGCAAGGTCGCTTTCTTCCCTGGTACGTTCGACCCGTTCTCGCTGAGCCACAAGGGGATCGTGACAACGATCAGGGATCTCGGATACGATGTCTATCTGGCACTCGATGAATTTTCCTGGTCCAAAAAGACGCAGCCTCGCATGATAAGAAGAAATATCATTGCGATGTCGGTCGCCGACGAGGCCAACGTTTATATTTTCCCGGACGAAGAGCCTATAAATATCGCCAATGAAAAGGATATCGCGCGCCTCAAGAGGATCATACCGGGCAGCAAGCCGTATATCGTCGTCGGCAGCGATGTTATTGCCAACGCCTCTTCCTACAAGATGGAGCCGACCAGCAATTCGATCCACAGCCTGAACCATATCGTGTTCAAACGCGAAAGCAATGAGATGGGCAATAACGACAAGCAGCGCGATTACCAGAACGGCCTGAAACGGATCAGAGGCGAAGTGGTGGAACTGACACTGCCTACGCATCTTGAGGATATAAGCTCGACGAGGATCAGAGAAAACATAGATGCGAACAGGGATATTTCCGTGCTCATTGATTCGGTCGCGCAGAATTACATCTATGATTACGGCCTCTATCTCCGCGAGCCTCAGTATAAATTCCTGGTACCGACGCAGAGCCTCAAATTCTCAGTCCTCAGGAAAATGAAGAGCGATATGCTCCAGGATTTCAAGGCGAAGGTCGTACTGGACAGATACGATGCCCGGAAACTGGCGGGATATCTCGACCGTCCGGACGTTCTCACGGCTACCGTGCGCGATGTGGAAGATGAAAACCGGATAGTTGCTTTTATCTCCGGTCATCCCGTCGACCTCGGCAGTTTATATGAAGAGTTCGGGAGTCAGGAACTGGCAAATCAGATAAGAGAAAATGCGCGGGGAAAGATATTCGTAATGGGTGCATTCTTCAGCGATCCTGCGGCCAGGATGGGCGATCCGCTGCAGGTCATCCTGACAGAGGCTGTCGCCGATGCGCTGCGCCACGACTATTCATATATGATCTATCATCCGGTGCTCGATCAGCACATGAAGAGCGACATCAGAGATGTTCTGGAACGTCAGGGATTCCGCGAGATAGAGATCGACGGCCGCGGGATGGATGTTTATGCGGTCGATATGAAAAACCCGGTGTTCATTTTCAATAACATGGACACGGTGCTGAAAGATCCGTTCGACAAGGATCCGCTGGTGCTGAAGGTGATAGATGAAGCGCATAAGAAGCTGCAGCGTTCACTGACCTGCATGTATCCGGACAGCCTTGTGCTGTCGATCAATTCGGGCGTTATGCATCACAAACTGATCAAGATGATAACCGAAGAAAACGGAGTGCCGTTCGTCCAGCGCAAGAAAAGGAAACTCGGGCCTTACATGTGCGTGCCGTTCGGCAAGATACTGAAGGGCATAATCGTGCCGAATACAGTAACAAAGACGCTGCACACGCAGAAGAACTTCACGCCTGATCTCGTCCACTTCACGATAGAGGAGTATCCTTATTACGCGTCGATCGAAAACCAGGTCAAAACGCTGAAATCGTTCAACAGACCGGTCATCCTGGTCGATGACCTGCTCCACAAGGGATACAGGATGAGAAGCCTCAATCCGGTCCTCAATGAAAACGGAGTGGAAGTCAGGACGCTGATGGTCGGACTGCTTTCCGGCCGGGGCAAGGACCTGATGACAGTGCAGGGCAGGAAAGTCGACAGCGTTTACTTCACGCCGAACCTCAAATCGTGGTTCGTGGAATCATCGCAGTATCCGTTCATCGGCGGCGACGGAGTGAAGCGCACAGACGGCATCAACAGAAGCGCATTCAACTCGATAAATCTCATACTGCCGTATGTTTCACCTTCATTCCTGAAAAACGTGGACAATTCGGCGCTGTACGATTTCTCGATGGTGACGCTGGAAAACACCCGCGACATACTGAAGGCTCTCGAGGAGGAATATCAGATTTTCTTCCACAGGAAACTGACGCTGCAGAGACTTTCCGAAGCTGTCATCTCACCGATGATACCGGATGTCGGGACAAGTATGGAATACGATATGAACAAGGCCACGAGCGAATATCTCGTGGATGATATAGAAGAACTCGGACGACTGAAAGGACTGGTAACAAAATAATGAGAAAGATAAGCGAATTACTGCCGGATTCGGCGGATGTGACTTTTGGCGACAACAGTTTTATCATCAGGCACAGTCATGTGCCGGCGAAGACCGGACTGAAAGTCAATGTGCTGGGGATGGGCGATGTCGGCGGGACACTGCTGCTCGGCCTGAAGATCCTCGGCGCGGGCACGATAGATTCGATCGGGATATGCGATCTGAACGAAAATGCGCTGAAGCGCTACGAGGCGGAGATGAATCAGATCTCGCTGCCTGACGATTACAGCGCGTTTCCGAAAGTATATATAACTCCTCCGGAAAAACTTTTCGAGGCGGATGCAGTAATATTCTGTGCGACCAGGGGAGTGCCGGAGGTGCTGAAGGACGCTGCGCCGGGTGATGTCAGGATGGCCCAGTTCGAAGGCAACAGGCCTATCGTCGGCATGTACGCGGAACAGGGAGCGCGCGAGGGGTTCAAAGGCCTCTTCATGGTCGTTTCCGATCCGGTGGATCCGCTCTGCCGGGAAGCCTCGCTGCGCGGGCTCGATCCGTACGGCATTCAGGGATACGGGCTGGGCGTCATGAACGCCAGGGCCGCATATCATGCCGCCCTCGACGAGCGCTTTTCCGCCTACTTCAAAGAGGGCAGAGTCTACGGACCGCACGGTGAAGACCTTGTCGTCGCCGATTCCGTTGAACATTACTGCCAGGAAATATCGCTGGAGCTCACGAAACTTACGACAGAGAGCAACCTGGAAATGAGGAAGCTCGGGTTCAAGCCGTATATCGCGCCGGCCATGTCTTCGGGAGCGATCTCGATCATGGAAACGCTGAAAGGCGGATGGCATTACGGGTCCGTATTTTTCGGCGAAAAGGACAGCGGAGCTTTTCTGGGTCTGAGGAACAGGATGACCGCCGGCGGAACGGAAGTCGAAGATCTGCCTCTGGACGATACGCTTTTCGAGAGGATAAATTACGCCTACGAAAATCTAAAAGGGGTGCTTTAGATGAATGACCTTATTGTTGTCAGGCCGGCAGACGATGAGACGCAGGAGCGCGGCAGGCTGAGCGACGTTATGAAGACAGCGCTGAAAAACAGGTATTACGATCTGATTACGACTGCGGAAGAACTCGCGGCGGGCGATATCCGGGGCCGGAAGCTGATATTTGCAGTCGCGCTGGGGAAAAGCGGGATCAATACCGAGTATTACAGGATGCTGAGATATATAAGACTGCACGACGGCTGCCTGGACGGCTGCGTGGCCGGGGCTGTGATCGACGGGTCGGGGCCGCTTTATACTAAAGCTGTTTCCCGGCAGCTAGTGCTCAGCGCCAACATGTCGGGGTGCGCTTTTCCAGGAAAGCCTCTGGTGGAGGCGACGGGCGATCTTTCCAATTTTGAGATCATAGCGAAGAATCTTCAGACCGACAAGATCGGCGCTTACGTCGAGAGCGCTTCCTCGCTTGTTTCGCGAGTGGTCAATTTCCGTAAATCGATCAGGACGCGGCCGAAGCTGCTCGTGATACATGCCGGGAATGCCACGACTTCCAACACGCTGGAACTGTGGAATATGGTCATGCGCTCACTCGATGCGGACTGCAGGGAGATATCTCTCCGCGACGGCGAGGTCTATGACTGCCGCGGGTGTTCTTATGAGACCTGCCTGCATCTCGGTGAGGAAGGCCGATGCTTTTACGGCGGGGTCGTGACGCGCGAAGTGTATCCTGCTCTTCTCGAAAGCGACGGACTGGTAATGGTCTGTCCGAATTACAACGATGCGATAAGTGCAAACCTTTCGGCGTTCATCAACAGGCTGACCGCACTTTTCCGCGTCAATGATTTCTCCGATAAACGCATATTCGGCGTGATCGTCTCCGGCTACAGCGGGAGCGATATTGTCGCACAGCAGCTTATAAGCAGTCTGAACATGAACAAGACATTTATGCTGCCGCCGCGTTTCGCGCTCATGAAGACGGCAAATGCGCCGCTCAGTATCGGCAGCGTACCGGGGATCCGCGAGGATGTTTATGAATATGCCAACAGGATCATGTCGGAGTTCAGGCTTGCATAACTGCGGTGTGTTAAGCTATAATAATATATTGCATTAAAGGGAGGAGGAAACGCCGATGGACGACGAAAAAACATTTGACGAGATCATTGAAGAAGTAATACAGCTCCTTGATGACAAAAAATATAAGCAGACGCGTGATGTACTCCTGGAATATAATCCTGCGGATATCGCGGACATACTGACCGAGGTGCTGGATGAAGCCAGCCTTGATGAAGCTATCATCGCCTTCAGGATGCTGCCGAAGGATATTTCCGTAGACGTATTTTCATTCCTTTCGATAGACGACCAGGTCGCTATCATAAACGGCATCACAGACAGAGAGATCAACTATATCGTCAGCGAACTCGACTTCGACGATAAGATAGACGTACTCGACGAACTGCCTGCCAACGTAGTCGATAAAATTCTTGAAAAAACACCAAAGAACGAACGTTCACAGATCAATACATTCCTGAATTACCCGGACAACTGTGCGGGTACTCTTATGACGCCTGAATATATCAGTCTGCAGATCGGCTGGACCGTGGACGATGCGCTGAAGCACATCAAAAAGGCCGGTATGGATACGGAAACGATATATACATGTTATGTCAAGGAATCGGGCCGGAAACTGTTCGGGATAGTTTCACTGCGTTCACTCGTTGTAAACGACGGTGATACGCCTGTCAGCGCGCTGGTCGTGACTGATTTCGTATCCGTCAATGTCTACGACGACCAGGAAGAAGTATACGACAAGTTCCGCAAATACGGTCTGCTCGCGATCCCTGTTGTCGACAAAGAAGACCGTCTGGTAGGAATAATAACCATGGACGATATTCTCGATGTCGGAGAAGAAGAAACGACTGAGGATATCGAAAGGATGAGCGGAATCATCGACAGCGGCACATCAGAATACCTCGACACATCGGTCTGGAAACAGGTGAAGAACAGACTGCCGTGGCTGCTCGGACTCATGTGCTCATACATAATCACAGGCGGCATCATCGCGGGTTTTGAAAACGCGCTGTCGGCCTGTATATCGCTGGTAACATATATGCCTATGCTGATGGGTACCGGGGGAAACTCGGGTTCGCAGTCAGCGACGCTGATCATCAGAGGACTGGCGGTGGGCGATGTCGCGCTCAAGGACTGGGCGCGGGTCCTGTGGAAAGAAATACGCGTAAGCTTTATCATCGGTATATGCCTGTCGGCATTCAATTTTGTCAGGATATACTGTGTCGAAGGGCACATGTCGCCCGAAGCGATGCCTATAGCAATAACCGTCTGCGTGGCGATGATCCTGATAGTCATCGGCGCGAAATGTATCGGCAGCATGCTGCCGCTGCTGGCGAAGAGGATCGGCATAGACCCGGCGCTCATGGCGAGCCCGATGATTTCTTCATTGACAGACCTCGTTTCCGTACTTACGTATTTCATGCTGGCCGTGGCAATACTGAAAGTGTGACGATATGACAGAGATGATGGATGCAGCTGCCGCGAAAAGCATGTTGAAAACAAGAGCGCGCGATTCCGCCAAATGGGATTACGGAAGTGTTCTGCTCATGACCGGTTCGCTCGGCATGGCCGGCGCAGCCGTTCTCTGCGGGCGAGGCGCGCTGAGAGCAGGCGCCGGACTTACGCGCTACGCCGTTCCGCCCGAGCTCATTCCGATACTGCAGACTGCAGTGCCGGATATAATGTGCAGAGAGAGGGCGTCGGTATCGCCGCATGACGGCTATGACTGCGCGGCCATCGGTCCCGGACTCGGAGACCACCGGGAAGACGCGAAGATAATATACAGGTTCCTTCATGAATACGACGGAAAAATCGTACTTGATGCCGACGGTATAAATGATATAGTAAGGTACGGAATGCAGGAGGATCTCCGATCGTCCTGCGCCGATATCATAGTAACGCCCCACATGGGTGAAGCAGCTAGACTGCTCGGGATAAAACGCGCGGAAGACCGTGAAAAATGCGCGGTCGAAATAGCGGAGATGTACGGCGTGACCGCCGTCGTCAAGGGACCGGGCACTATTACCGCGTCGCCTGACGGACGTGTGCGCATGAACACCACGGGGAATCCCGGATTGGCCGTAGGAGGCACGGGAGACGTACTCACGGGCATTACTGCCGCTTTGTTTGCACAGGGATACAGCGCTTTCGACGCCGCGTCTCTGGCCGTATTCATACACGGCATGGCCGGCGACAGGTGCGCCGCCAGACTTGGTGAAGCAGGCATGTGCGCTTCAGACCTTCCGGTCGAAGCAGCGCTTGCTTTAAAATATATAATTGAATCAGAAAAGGAGTAAAAATGGAAATCAACGAACTTGAAAAAGCTGCGGCCGCTGTACGGGTCACAATAATCAAGTCTATCCACGCAGCCGGATCCGGACATCCGGGCGGGTCTCTTTCAGCCGCTGATATCATAACGGCGCTGTACTTTGAGATCATGAATATCGATCCGCAGGATCCGCAAATGAAGGACAGGGATAAATTCGTCCTTTCCAAGGGACATGCGAACCCTGCACAGTATGCTGCGCTCGCGGAAAGAGGTTATTTCCCGAAAGAGGATGTTATGACTCTCAGGAAACTCGGGAGCAAATTCCAGGGACATCCGAATATGCATTATGTACCGGGCATCGAAATGTCCACAGGATCTCTCGGTCAGGGATTTTCGACAACTGTCGGCATGGCGCTGGCCTATAAAATGGATAAGAGCACGGGCAGAGTATATACAATGCTCGGCGACGGCGAGCTGCAGGAAGGCATCGTCTGGGAAGCGGCCATGGCTGCCGCGCATTACGGCCTTGACAACCTGACGGCTTTCGTGGACTGGAACGGACTCCAGATCGACGGCAGAAACGACGATGTTATGAAAGTCGCGCCGATCGCGGAAAAATTCGCCGCCTTCGGCTGGCATGTCATTTCGATCGACGGACACGATATGAAACAGATCCTGGCGGCTGCCGATGAAGCCAAAAACACCAAGGGACAGCCGACAGTAATAATCGCCAAAACAATCAAAGGCAAGGGCGTATCGTTCATGGAGGATCAGGCCGGATGGCACGGCAAGGCACCGAATGACGAAGAATGCGCACAGGCAATAAAGGAACTCGGAGGTGAGCAGTAATGGCGGACAAGCAGGCAACGAGAGAGGCGTACGGTCAGGTACTCCTCGAACTCGGTGAAAAATACGACAACCTGGTCGTCATGGATGCCGACCTTTCGGGATCTACTAAAACAGGAGTATTCAAGAAAGCGTTCCCGGACAGATTTTTCAACATGGGAATAGCAGAGCAGGATCTTATGGGTGCCGCTGCAGGGCTCGCTTCCTCAGGCAAAATAGTATGTGCCAGCACATTCGCTATGTTCGCCGCCGGCAGAGCTTTTGAAGTTATCAGGAATTCCATCGGATATACTCATCTCAATGTGAAGATCTGCGCGACGCACGCAGGCATCACAGTCGGTCCGGACGGCGCCAGCCATCAGACATTCGAAGATCTGGCCCTGATGAGGACTATCCCGGGCATGACCGTCCTGAATCCTTCAGACGGAAACTCCGCGAAAGAGCTGATCAGACAGGCGGTCGCTTTCGACGGCCCGTGCTACATCAGACTCGGCAGAGCTTCAGTGCCGCAGTTCTACGGCGAAGCTCCTGATATCAAAATAGGCAAAGGAAATCTCCTGCGTGAGGGAAAAGACGTGACGATCGTCGCGACCGGCATTCTCGTCAGCTCCGCGATGGAGGCGGCTGAATCGCTGAAGGCTGAGGGCATCGACGCCAGAGTTATAGATATCCATACGCTTAAGCCGATAGACGAAGACATTCTTGTCAGGGCGGCCGAAGAGACAGGCGCAGTTGTAACAGCTGAGGAACATTCGGTCATCGGAGGCCTCGGCAGCGCAGTCGCCGAAGTACTCTCGGCGAAGGCGCCGGTAAAGATGGGCTTCGTAGGACAGCTCGACACGTTCGGAGAATCCGGCGAGCCGAACGAACTTCTCGCAAAGTACCACATGACCGCGGCGGATATTACTGCCAAAGTAAAAGAAGTACTCGGGAAATAGCACAGAGCCGCAGCTGATATTGCTGCTGAAATAAAAAGTGCCCGGTGGATAGCACAGGGCAATACAGAGAAAAGATGAATATAAGGGGCTGCCGCATACCGGGGGAAAGACCGGGCGCGCAGCCTCTTATAGTCTGCTGATGTATGCATCGGGAACTTTGAATCAACATTTATCGTCTGCATCGGGATATTTGAATCAACCTTTACCGTATGCATCGGGAACTTTGAATCAACATTTATCGCCTGCATCGGGATCGGCGGACTTTTGTATTGAGAACTACGGACCATTTTTGCATTGATGTCTATGAATGAATCTATTCAGACTGCGGAAAAAACAGGAATTTGAAATACGGTACCAATCGCGGAGTAAAAAATATTTTGGTACCTTAAGCAATGGGCTGCAGCGATTGAGCATCCGTTCAGTGCGACTTTTTCGCTGAGAAAGGCAGCTGTTAGTCATGACTAACTCATGCAGCCCATTGGATAGGGTACCAATCCGAAGGAAAATCCTTTATTGGTACCTTATTTGAGTTTCCTGCTTGTGAGCGGGAAATTTTAAGGCCTCTGTGCCGCGAATGCAGCCGGAGCGTCAGGGAAATGTACAGAAACAGTCATTGACAAATATTACCATTTGCGGTACAATTAAATGGAAATATCTGTAAACTATTTCGCGTTAAAAAACATGTTGACCGACAGCATGTTTTAAGTTATTATATACATAAAGAACAAATGTTCACATATTACGGAGGTTGAAATGGCAGTTAGCAAAGACGATAAAGAAAAAGCCCTGCAGGAAGCTTTGAATCATATAAACAAACAGTACGGACAGGGTGCGATCATGAAGCTCGGCGACGATGCTCTCATGAACAATGTACAGGCGATATCCACAGGCTCGATCAGTCTTGATATTGCTACAGGCATAGGCGGTATTCCGAGAGGCAGGATCATAGAGGTATACGGACCTGAATCTTCGGGGAAAACCACTCTGACGCTGCACATGATCGCCGAGGCGCAGAAAACCGGCGGGAAGGCTGCCTTTATAGATGCGGAGCACGCGCTGGATGCCGAATATGCGAAGAACCTCGGAGTCAATATAGACGAACTCCTCGTATCGCAGCCGGATACCGGCGAGCAGGCGCTTGAGATCTGCGAGATGCTGGTTCGAAGCGGAGCACTGGACATCGTGGTCATCGACTCGGTGGCGGCGCTCGTGCCTAAAAGTGAAATAGCAGGCGAAATGGGAGATTCACATGTAGGACTTCTGGCCAGGCTGATGTCGCAGGCCATGAGAAAACTGGCCGGAGCGATCAACAAGTCGAATACAGCAGTTGTCTTCATCAACCAGCTGCGTGAAAAAGTCGGCGTCATGTACGGAAACCCGGAAGTGACGACAGGCGGAAGGGCTCTCAAGTTCTATTCATCGATGCGTATAGACGTCAGAAGAATAGAGACGCTGAAGCAGGGCGATCAGATGATAGGCAACAGAACGAGAGCCAAGATAGTCAAGAACAAAGTGGCGCCTCCGTTCAAAACAGCAGAATTCGACATCATGTACGGAGAAGGCATTTCGAAGGAAGGCGATGTCCTCGACTGCTCGGCTGCCATGAACTACATCGAAAAAGCAGGTTCGTGGTACAGCTACGACGGAGAACGCATCGGGCAGGGAAGAGAAAACGCGAAACAGTTCCTGCGCGATCATCCGGAAATACTCGATACTCTCGAAGGCAAACTGCTTGATCAGCTCAAGAAGAAAGACGATGAGGAAGAAGCAGAAATCAAAGTCGACGAGGACGGCGTAGTGATCGAAGACGAAAAAGAAAAAAAATAAACAGATAATACCAGGCCGCCGGCTCGTTTTTACAGCCGGTGACTTGTTTTATGCGCCGCATACACGGATACTGACGGCATACTGCAGAAGGCTGCAGCTGCCTGCCCGTGAGCCGTCGGCTCATAGTGATTTATATGCGAAAATCGTGTTGACTTAAGGCTCGGGCTGTGATAATATATTTATCCGTAAGCCGCACAGAATAGGCTTTTGTAAAGTTCAGTATGAACTGCCTATAATGGCGAGACTGGCACGAGGAGGAAAAAATAGAATGTATGCAGTTATTGAAACCGGCGGAAAGCAGTATAAGGTAGCCGAAGGTGATGTTATCACAGTAGAAAGGCTCGAAGCTGAGGCCGGAGAAAAAGTTGTCTTCGACAAAGTATTGTTCATGGGAGAGGGTGCTGACGCACAGGTCGGAACACCGTATCTCGATGCAACACAGGTTTTCGGAGAGGTCGTGGAAAACGGCAAAGGCAAGAAAGTAATCATCTACAAGTATAAGTCAAAGAAAGATTACAGAAAGAAACAGGGACACAGACAGCCATATTCGATGGTAGAGATCACGGGTATCGGCGAGGATAAGCCTAAGCAGGCGAAACCTGTTGAAGCAGAAGAAGCAGCTCCTAAGGCGGAAGCTAAGGCAGACGAAGCGGCAGAGGATGTCGAAAAAGCTGCAGATGAGCAGAAAGCACCGGCTCTCAAATCCATGAAAAAGGATGAGCTGATCGCATTTGCTGAGGAGAACAACATAGAAATCGATCCTAAAGCGACGAAAGCAGTTATTACAGAAGCAATCGAAGCAGGACTCAAGTAACCGTAGAAGGAGGTGCAGACATGTCAAGTAAAAAAGGAGTAGGAAGCTCAAAGAACGGCCGCGACAGCGAGGCCAAGAGACTCGGAGTCAAGACCGGAGACGGACAGTATGTCAGCGCAGGAAGCATCATTGTAAGACAGAGGGGAACTAAGATCCACCCGGGAAACAATGTAGGCAAAGGCGGAGACGACACTTTATTCGCGAAGATAGACGGAGCAGTCAAATTCGAGAACAAAGGCAAGACCAAGAAACAGGTCAGCGTTTATAAGAAAGAAGCTTAAGAAACCTACCAGGCCCCTATGTTCAATAGGGGCTTATTTTTTTCTGAAGCAGGAGAACAAAATGTTTGTAGACAGAGCAAGGATATATATCAAATCCGGCAAGGGCGGCGACGGAGCAGTAACATTCCGGCGCGAGCCGTTTGTGCCTGAAGGCGGACCGGACGGCGGCGACGGCGGAAAGGGCGGCGACGTCATTTTTCAGGTGGACAGAAATCTCCGGACCCTGATGGATTTCAAGTATAAAAAGAAATATAAAGCCGAAGACGGGCAGAGCGGGATGAAGAAAAAGTGCTACGGCCGCAAGGGCGAAGACCTCATCATCAAAGTTCCGGCAGGCACGATGGTCATAGATGAGGAGACCGGCCTGCTGATGAAAGACCTGACCGAAGACGGCGACTCTTTCGTTGCCGCCAAAGGCGGGAAGGGCGGAAAGGGAAATTTTCATTTCAAGAACTCGGTCCGTCAGGCTCCGAATTTTGCGGAAGCAGGCGGAGAAGCGGTGGAGCGGGCAGTAATACTCGAGCTCAAGCTCATAGCTGATGTAGGGCTCGTAGGATTTCCGAATGTCGGCAAGTCGACACTGCTTTCGGTGTGCACATCAGCCAAGCCGAAGATAGCGAATTACCACTTCACGACCATTGCGCCGAACCTCGGCGTTGTCAGCGTTCATGACACCAGTTTTGTCATGGCGGATATCGCCGGTATAATAGAGGGCGCCAGCCAGGGCGCAGGTATGGGTTTCCAGTTCCTCAAGCATATCGAGAGGACGAAAGTCATCATACATATAGTTGACGTTTCCGGCAGCGAGGGGCGTGATCCGAAGGACGATTTTGACAAGATAAATGAAGAGCTCGCGAAATACAGCGAGAGACTCATCAGAAAACCGCAGATCGTAGCCGCGAATAAGATCGACATGATCGATGAGAACGGACCGGAATATCAGGAATTCAAAGAATACGTCGAAGGCAAGGGATATAAAGTATTCCCGATGTCGGCGCCGATAAACCTGGGCGTGAAAGAAGTAATAGACGAAGCGGCATTACTGCTTGAGAGGACCGAAGAGGAGCCGGTGAACGAAGAGCCGGAACTGTTCGACTTCGACCGCGGGGAGGAAGATCCGGATTACAGAAAGATCTTTGCCGCAGTGGATGAAAACGGCGATTATGTACTCAGCGGCAAACAGCTGAAAAAGATATTCAATTCGACGAACTTCAATGATATGGGTTCCCTGAGATACCTTTATAAATATATCGAGAGTCGCGGGGCTATAAAACAGCTGCTCGATATGGGCATGAAGGAGGGCGACACTGTACGCATCGAAGATTTCGAGTTTGAGTACATTGACGAATTCTAAACGAGAGGACTGAAAATGACAGCTAAGGACAGACCTAAAGTGATGACGAGGCAGGAATGCCTGGAGATGCTGCAGAATTACGGCACTCCGAAACATGTGATCGCACACTGCATCGGGGTCGCGGAAGTTGCGGTGAGAGTCGGCAAGGCTCTCAATCTGCACGGATACGACCTTGATATTGCGCTGACAGAAAATGCGGCGCTGCTGCATGATATGGCGAGGACAGAAGATAATCACTGGACTGTGGCAGCGGATTTTCTCAGAGACCTGGGATATGATGCGCAGGCTGATATTATTGAGCAGCACATGTTTTATGATCCTTTCTCGCCGGTGGATAAAATAACGGAGACCGACCTCGTATGCCTCGGCGACCGGCTGGTAAAAGAAGGCGACTATGTGGGGCTTGACGAGCGCATGGAATACATTATGAACAAAGCGCGCGGCCGCGGGGATGAAGCGGCTGTCGGCAGGATCCGCGTCAAAAAAGAAGAACTGAGAAAATTCATATCCGATATCGAAGATGTTATCGGATGCACTATAGATGACCTGATGGGAGTAGATACAGGAGAATGAACCTCGACAGATTACTGAAAAAAGTTGAAAAACCTGCCAGATATATAGGCGGCGAAGTGAACTCTGTACTGAAAGATCCGAAAGATGTTTCGCTCAGGTTCGCTTTTGCGTTCCCGGACATTTATGAGATCGGGATGTCTTATATGGGCATGCAGATACTGTATAATATATTGAACAGTCACGATGACATATTCTGCGAAAGGGTATTTGCGCCGGCGAACGATATGGAAGAAGCCATGCGCGAAGAAGGATTTCCGCTGTTTTCGCTGGAGACAAAGACGCCGCTGGCGGACTTCGACATCGTCGGATTCACATTGCAGTATGAAATGTCATTTACTACTATTCTGAATATGCTCGATCTTGCGGGGATACCTGCAAAGCGCGCGGACCGTCTTAAATCGGGCAAAAAATGGCCGCTGATCGTGGCGGGCGGACCATGTGCGTTTGCACCGGAGCCGCTGGCGGATTTCTTCGACCTGTTTATGATCGGCGACGGCGAGAAGCTGCTGCCGGCAGTATGCCGCCTGAGAGAAGAAAATCCGACGGACCGCGATGAATATCTGAAACTGGCATGCAAGCTTCCCGGTGTGTATGTGCCGGAGTTCTACAGACCGTCGTACAAAGAAGACGGTACAGTGAAGGGCTTTAAGAAGCTTTACAGCGGCGCACCGGACAGAGTGGTGAGATGCTTCGAAAAAGATATCGAATCACTGCCGTTCCCGGAGAAACCGATAGTGCCTTTTATCGAGACCGTTCACGACAGAGCAGTCGTCGAGACATTCAGAGGATGCACGAGAGGATGCAGATTCTGTCAGGCCGGTATGATATACAGACCTGTGCGCGAACGCAGTCCGGAAACGATCCTGAGATACGCGAGAAAACAGCTGGAATCGACGGGGCATGAAGAGCTTTCGCTGCTTTCACTTTCGACGAGCGACTACTCGCAGTTTGAGCCCCTGGTGACTGAACTGCAGGAATACTGTGCGGAAAAAGACATTTCCCTGTCTCTGCCGAGCCTGAGGCTCGATTCTTTCTCTTTCAAGGTGCTGAACGAGATACAGAAGACCAGGAAGTCAGGGCTCACTTTTGCGCCCGAGGCGGGCACACAGAGGCTCAGAGACCGCATCAACAAAAATATTACTGAAGACGATATTTTTCATTCTGTCGAGCAGGCGATCCGCCTCGGATGGAAGAAAATCAAATTGTATTTCATGATAGGACTCCCGGGCGAAACCGAGGAGGATCTTGACGGGATTGCAGATATCGCCCGCAGGATAGTAGACATTAATTACATGATCAACGGCAGGGCAGGCGGAAGGTTCAGCGTCAATGTCAGCGTTTCGAATTTCGTGCCGAAGCCGCATACGCCGTTCGAATGGGAGCCCCAGGACACATACGAGGATTTCATCGAAAAGCATAATTACCTGCGCGACAGACTGAAGAAGCTCAAGAATGTGAGCTTTTCCTATCACGACAGTCCGGTCAGCGTTATTGAAGCAGTAATAGCCAGAGGCGACCGCAGGGTCGGTGCTCTGATTTATGACGCGTGGCAGAACGGATGCAAGTTCGACGGCTGGAGCGAATATTTCGATATGGAAAAATGGGAAAAGGCGTTCGCCTCATCCGGAGTGGATAAAGCTTTTTATGCCGAAAGACGCAGAAACTACAACGAAATATTACCGTGGGACATCATCGATACAGGAGTATCCAAGGTATTCCTGATGGCGGAGGATCAGCTGGCCGTTACGACGGGCGACTGCCGCGACGCCTGCAACGACTGCGGGATCATCAGATATACGGACTGCCCGATGATGAGCTGCAATGCCGGGAAGGAGAAATAGATATGCCGAGATATGTAATTACTTTCTCCAAGAAAGGCTATATAAAGTATACTTCGCATCTTGATATGATCAGACTGTTCAAGAGAGCGTTCAACAGGAGCGGGATATTCCTCGAATACTCAGAAGGCTTCAATCCTCATCCGAAGATGAGCTTTGCCCAGCCGCTGTCTCTCGGATATACTGCCTCGGGCGAACTTCTGGAGTTTGATACTAAAGAAGCCTTTGCTGCTGGGGAAATCAAAAAGAAGATGAACAGCAATATGCCGGGTGACATCAGAGTACTAGACTGCGTGCAGATCGAGAAGGAGAAGAGGTCGCTGGCCGCCAAATGCTGCGCGGCAGAATACAGAATCACGATACCATGCAGCGGCAGTCTGCCCGACAATACCGAAAAAGCTTTCATGGCGCAGGAAAATATCCTCGTGCTGAAAAAATCGGGCAAACGCAAGGCGGAAAAGCAGATCGACATCAGAAAAATGATCAGATCGCTGAATATCAAGGAACGAAACAATAATATTATTCTGTCAACCATACTGGACGCGGGCAGTAATTCCAACCTTTCACCGGAGCTTCTTATTAAAGCTTTCGTTGATTTTGCGGGAATAGAAGCTGAACGCGAGGATATCGAAGTTCACAGAGTACAGATCTTTATGTAAATAATTAACAGTTAAATATTGACAATTAACCTGCTGGAATGTAAAATAATGGTAATTCATTCCAGGAGGTTATTTTTATGAAAAAATATTTCAATAAAGAGTATTTACTGGCCAATAAAGATAAGATCCTGAAAGCCGCTGTGATAGCAGCAGTTATTATTACGGCTCTTGTTGTGTTTGGCATGAATAACGGTGATGGAGAGGAGCTTGTTCCGGCCGGGACATCTGCTGCGGTTTCCGGGAGCGATGAAGCCGACAGCGAGGAGGACAGTTCTATTGCTGTTGTGGATGTGTCGGGATGTGTAGTCAGTCCGATGGTTGTCGAATTAAAGAAAGGCAGCCGTATAAACGATGCGATCGAGGCGGCAGGGGGCCTCACGAAAGACGCTGATATTTCTGCTATAAACAGGGCGGCAAAGGTGAAGGACGGAGATAAGATCTTCGTTCCCGAAAAGGGTTCCGGAGCATCTGCTTCCGTCAGCAACGTTTCTGACGACAAGAGCAGCGGAAGCGGAGGAGGCGGGATCGCCAACGGCAGGGTCAATATAAATACCGCCGATTCAGCCGAGCTCCAGACTCTTACCGGAGTGGGACCTGCCATAGCAGGAAGGATCATCGCCTACCGCGAACAGAACGGGAATTTCAGCAAGCCCGAGGATATAAAGAATGTCAGCGGCATAGGCGATAAAACCTACGAAAAAATGAAAGATGATATTTCGACATGACGGAAGAGAGGATAGAATTGAATAATAAAATTAGACAGATAGCGGCAGCGGCCATTGCGGCGATATTTTCATTTTCTTCAGCGCTGGTATTTCCCGCGGGAGTATGCGCGCTGACTGATATGGCAGATGCCGCGCCTGTGGCCGGAAACAGTTCATTCGGGGAAAACAAGGGAGTATACAGTTCATGGAAGTCACCGGGTCCATATGTCATACCGAGGGAATATGCGGGTAATCTTGCTGAAACAGCATCTACGCAGTATGTGCCTTCGATGCAGACGACGGACGAGTACGGGATCGGCAGAAAAGCCACCGTGTTCAGGAATTCTGATCTGGGATTTTCACAGGGTATTACGATCACAAATCTTAAATATTTTGATGCTGCCTCAGGAGATTTCCAACTGGTGGACGAAAAGATAACGCTGGAAAACTCACACAGAGCCGCCGGCAATACCAGGACAGACAAGCTTTGTCTTTATGCAATAGAGCATACGCCGGATCCTGTCATACATATGTGGGGAGCGGAATCGGTCAAAGTGACAGTTTCTTATATGAAGGCGGGGACAAGCACGCCTGCGGCGCTGAATACTGGCCTGACATTAAAGGGTATTGCGCCGAAAACAGGTGTCATGCTGACTTCGCTTTTCAAAAATACGGCAGTCAGGAATCAGATAGTATCCGCTTCATCGAGGCTGGAATATTTCCGCAACAGCAATGCCGAAAATGTTTTTTACAATCCGGACGAAGCGGCGCCGGCAGATGATGCCGATACTTCAGTTCAGTATCTGTATAATTCGGCAAGTATATATATGATACTTTTTGACAACAGCGAAAGAAAGATCGATGACAGCACGGCAATCTGGAGCGGAGCGGCTGTATTTGCAGGCAGTCCGGCAGCAATGGCCAAATCTGAACCTCAGCGGCCGACATTCAGAGTGTCCGATGCGGACGAAATGGATGTTGACGCGAACACATACGCAGCAGACGACACGTCGCTGATCTACCGAACGGGCGAATTTGTGAACGGCGGATTTGAGCAGGGTGTCCGCTGCGGAGATTTCCGACTGAATCAGGCGCTTCCGTCCTGTCTGGAAGTAAAACAGATAAAGGTGCTGCGCGACGGCTCAGATGTGACAGTGCACTTCGATATACAGAACAAAGACAACAACATTTCCGCTGCGGCTAAAAAAGAATATATTACGGGCGGAGATTTCTGCAGCAGAAACGGATCGCGGTATGTGCTGACCGTTACTGCGGACCTTTCGCGTGAAGCGGCAGGATCGGCTTTCAACACAGCGAATACATCTATAGTCTTCGAAGCTTCGGGTTCGGTCACAATAGACGGCAGGGTATATCCGGCCGGCAGCGTCAGGACTTCCGCGCTTATGCCGAGAGCCGCCGCGGGGAAACCGGACAGCGGAAATACAGGCACCGGCACGAATACCGGATCGGGAAGCAGCTCCGGGACAAATACAGGATCGGGCACTGCTTCGGATGCAGGCGGCAAAGTTGTTCCGGTACCGGGAGTCACGGTAACAGATCAGTCAACGGATAACGGGAACAGTGACGTTTCCGGAAACGGCAGCGGGAAGGATTCAGGCAAAGCAGCCGGAGGATCGCGCGGTGACGGACAGGCCAAGAGATTAGATGCGACAGTCAGGGAACTAAAGCATCGCATAGCTGCCAAAACCGGCGCAGCGGGCGGGAGTTCACCGAAGACAGGAGACGAAATGACAGACGTTCAGACGGCGCTCCTGCTGGCGGTTATTTCTCTGACGTCGATGGGAATACTGGCCGGCGGCGTGAAAGCATCGCGCAGGTCGGACAAATAACAAAACAACTGAAAATGTTTTTACTATGCCGGCAGCTGCAGACTGCCGGCTTTTTCCTGTTAAAAAAAGCCGTGAAAAGTTGAACTCACAAAAAAGGTACCAATTTGAATAGTTTTTCTTAAACGGTACCCTGAGCAATGGGTTTGTCACGGTTAGGAATGCCTAACCGTCATGGATTTCTGAGTTTTTGCGGTATGAGCATTTGCACAATCGCTGCAGCCCATTGGATACGGTACCAGCTAAGGATATTTCTCTGAAATGGTACCATATTTGGGAATCGGCTATATTTACTGACGCCGCAGTACTGCAGCCGCAGAGAATCAGGCAACTGCGACGGGACCCTGCAGCCGCAGAGAATCCGGCAACTGCGACGGGATCCTGCAGCCGCAGAGAATCTGCCAGCTGCGCTGGGGCCATGCGGCCGATAAATTTGCGGATTTAAGTGAAGAAGACTGTTAATGTTCGTGATCTTTAGGTATAATATAACGGAATGTTTAAGAAAGGAGAGTTCATGATTTATGATTTCCGATGAAAAGATAGCAAGGATCAACGAGCTTGCTGCCAAACATAAGGCCGAGGGTCTGACTGAATCAGAGAGCGCTGAAAGGGATGTCCTGAGGAAGGAATTTCTCGCTTCGATCAGAGAAAATGTGAAGGCGCAGCTGGACAATATCAGGTTCGTTGATGAGGTTCCGGAAGATACCGCAGAAAAAAATTGAATTCCTTGTTTGAATTGTTTGTAACGTAGGTATAATAACGTGGTAAAAATGCAATGGATTACTGTTTAAGGAGATATCAATGAGACAGGTATATTTGGACTATTCGGCTACGACGCCGGTAAAAAAAGAAGTATTGGATGAAATGCTTCCATATTTTTCAGAGAAGTTCGGCAATCCTTCAAGCTTATATGATTTAGGCCAGGAGGCGGCTGCCGGTGTTGCTCAGGCAAGAGGAAGAGTTGCGCATCTCATCAATGCCAACACAAATGAAGTGTTCTTCACATCTTGCGGTTCTGAAGCGGACAACTGGGCATTCTTCGGAGTGACGGACGCACAGAGCGCAAAGGGCAAACATGTCATTACGACAGCGATCGAGCATCATGCGATCCTGCATTCGGGCGAATATCTTTCCAAGAGAGGGATCGAAGTTACTTATCTTCCTGTAGATCATGAAGGCAGAGTACATCCTGAGGATCTGGAAAAAGCTATCAGGCCGGACACTGTTCTTGTTTCAGTAATGCTCGTCAACAACGAGGTAGGAACGGTACAGCCGATCAAGGAGCTGGCGGCGATCGCGCACAAGCACGGCATCACGTTCCATTCGGATGCTGTTCAGGGACTGGGCAATGTTCCTATCGATGTCAAGGATCTCGGCGTAGACCTGATGTCATTCTCATCGCATAAGATCTACGGTCCTAAGGGCGTAGGCGCGATGTACATGAAGAAGGGCACCAAGATCTCCAATTACCTGCATGGCGGAGCTCAGGAGAGCGCAAGACGTGCCGGCACAGAGAACACAGCCGGTATCGTAGGATTCGGAAAAGCCGCGGAGCTGGCGGAACAGAATCTTGAATCGCATATAAAGAATGTATCTTCGCTCAGGGATTACTTCATTGAACAGGTCAAGAAAAATATTCCTGATGTTATCGTCAACGGTACGATGGACGGAAGACATCCGGGAAATGCAAATATCACATTTAAATATATAGAAGGCGAATCTATCCTGATTCTTTTGAATGAAAAGGGTATATATATTTCAACAGGATCTGCCTGCTCCTCGAAGTCGCTGGCACCTTCACACGTGCTGACAGCTCTGGGGATCCCGGTAGAAATGATACACGGCAGCATCAGATTCACAGTCGGTGATTTCACGACTAAGGAAGACCTCGATTACACAGTCGAGTGTCTGACAGACATCGTCAAGCACTTGCGCGAGATCTCTTCTGTCAACGCAGAGAAAGGTTGGTAAACGACATGGCAATGTATAATGATAAAGTAATGGATTATTTCCTCCACCCGCACAATGTGGGCGAAATCGAAAACGCTGACGGCACGGGAGTTTACGGAAGTCCGGTCTGCGGAGATATGATGCAGATCACGATCTCGGTGGACAAGGATACAGATGTGATCACGGATGCCAAATTCAAGACATTCGGCTGCGGCAGCGCTATTGCCAGCTCGAGCATGGCAACTGACATGATCATCGGCAAGACTGTCGAGGAAGCTCTGAACGTTTCCAATAAACAGATCATCGAAGAGCTCGGCGGACTGCCGGCGATAAAGATCCATTGTTCCGTACTCGCAGACCACGCTATCAAGTCGGCTATTTACGATTATGCCAAGAAGAATAACAAGACATATGCGGGACTGGAAGGTTTCGATCCTGACGCGGATGATGAAGAACAGGAAGATACTCCTGAGCATATTTAAGCAGAACACAGTATAAACACAGTTTTCTGTAAAATTATTTGACCATAAAGAGGCAGAGCGTTTGCTCTGCCTCTTCAATAGTGGTATAATTTTATGGTTAATTGCATATTAGGAGGAAAACCAGATGGAAAAAATAGGTCTAAATAAAATAAGGGAAATGTTTCTCAGTTTCTTTGAGAGCAAAGAACACTACAGATTGAAAAGTTTCCCTCTCATACCGCAGCATGACAAGAGTCTTCTCATAATCAACTCGGGAATGGCTCCGATGAAACCGTGGTTTGCAGGCACGGAGACTCCGCCTTCCAGGAGAGTCACAACTTGTCAGAAGTGCGTCAGGACAGATGATATCGAAAATGTCGGTATTACAGACAGACACGGTACATTCTTTGAAATGATGGGCAATTTTTCATTTGGGCAGTACTTTAAAACAGAGGCGATCGCCTGGGCATACGAATTCTGTTCGGAATGGCTCAAGCTTCCGATGGAGCGCGTATGGGCGACCGTATATGAAGATGATGACGAAGCACTCGAGTTATGGGTCAAGACAGGGATACCTGAGAACAGGATCGTCAAACTCGGAAAAGACGACAACTTCTGGGAGATAGGCACGGGTCCGTGCGGACCTTGCTCCGAACTGTATTTCGACAGAGGCGAGGAATTCGGCTGCGGGAGCCCGGACTGCAAACCGGGATGCGACTGCGACAGATACATCGAATTCTGGAATCTGGTATTTACGCAGTTCGATGCCCAGGAAGACGGGACATACTTACCGCTTGAACATCCTAACATAGATACGGGCATGGGCCTCGAGAGAATGGCCTGCGTCATGCAGGAGACAAACTCCATATTCGACGTGGACACTATCAAGGCTGTTATCGAAACAGTCGAGAGAATCACGGGCGTAAAGTATATGGACGGCAAGAATCCTTCCGACACCTCGATCAGGATCATTACCGACCACATGCGGGCGGCTACATTCATGATCAGCGATAATATCATGCCGTCCAACGAAGGCAGAGGATATGTCCTGAGGAGACTTATCAGAAGAGCTGCGAGACACGGCAGGAAGCTCGGCATGAGCGAACCGTTCCTTTCGCAGATAATCAATACGATCATCGACACTTCAGCGGGAGCTTATCCTGAGCTGGAAGAAAAGAGAATATTTATCAGGAAGATCGTTCAGAGCGAAGAAAAGAAGTTCGACGAGACGCTGGAACAGGGCATGGAACTCATTGCGGGATTCATGAACGACATGAAAGCTGCAGGCAGAGATACTCTTGACGGAGAGAAAGCTTTCAAGCTCCACGATACTTTCGGATTCCCTATAGACATTACCAAAGAGATCCTGACTGAGAACGGGTTCAAACTCGACGAAGAAGGATTCGATGTACGCATGGAACAGCAGAAGAACCTCGGCAAGACTGTGGCCGCCGAATCTGATTTCGGCTGGGAAGACAATTCCATCGATTATCTCTTTGAAGGAAAAACGGAATTCACCGGCTACGACAAGGTCGAAGATGAAGGCACGATCAAGGGCATTTTCTGGAACAAGAAGATCCTCAGCTCTCTGAAAGAAGGAGAGACCGGCAGGCTGATCCTGGACAGGACGCCTTTCTATGCTCAGAGCGGCGGACAGGAATCCGATACGGGACTCATTTATTGCGATGATTTTGCCGCCAGGGTTACTGAGGTCAGAAAATTCAACGATATATATGCTCACGAAGTCGTTATTGAAAGAGGAGAGGCCAAACCTGACATGAAGGTCAGATGCCTGGTCGACGAGCAGAGAAGACACGGTTCATCGAGGAACCACAGCGCTACGCACTTACTGCATAAGGCGCTGAGGGAGGTCCTGGGCGAGCATGTTCAGCAGGCCGGTTCGAAAGTGGACGACAAGGAACTCAGATTCGACTTTACTCATTTTGAGGCCATGACTCCGAAGCAGATAAAGGATGTAGAAAACATCGTCAACGAAAAGATAAATATGTTCCTGCCGGTATCGACAGAGATACTTTCCATCAGAGAGGCCGTGAAAACAGGAGCTATCGGACTGTTCGAGGAGAAGTACGGCGATGAAGTAAGAGTAGTCAGCATGGGCGAGTTCTCAAAGGAACTGTGCGGCGGAGTACACGTTGCGAATACAGGACAGATCGGCGCTTTCAAGATCATCAGCGAGAGCGGAAGCGCATCGGGGATCAGAAGGATCGTCGCGCTCACCGGAGCGGGTCTCCTGGCCAGACTGAACGAGTATGAAGAAATAATCGGCTCGGTCGCCGAGGCAGTCAAGGCCAAACCTTCGAACCTGATCGAAAAGGTCGACAGCATTGAAAAAGAGAACGCTGAACTCAAGGCTCAGCTCGATTCGTTCAAGACAAAGTCGCTCAATACGGTTTCGGCCAAGATGATAGAAGACTCGAAGGAGATAAACGGCATAAGACTCGTTACGAGACTGTTCAAGGATTACGGCATAGACGATCTTCGTACATTGTCGGATGAAATCAAGAGTAAGCATAACAATGTCGCTATGGTGCTGGCAGCGCAGAACGGTGAAAAGATAACGTTCCTGGTGTCGCTTACGGATGACGTCGTCAAGAGCGGACATCATGCCGGCAAGATGATAAAAGAGATCGCAGCTGCGGCAGGCGGCGGCGGCGGCGGCAAGGCAGACATGGCCCAGGCAGGCGCCAAAGACCCGTCGAAAGTCAAAGAAGCGTTTGCTGTTGCCGAAAAATTATTGTAAAACTGTTGATTTTCCCTTATAATCAAGATAATGAAGGAGGGTGTATCATATGGACGATAGAAGCACATTGATGTTTGACGGAACGGAGAAAACCGGCCAGAGAACACCTAAGGAAATTCTGGAAGAAGTATATAATGCGCTTGATGAAAAAGGATACAATGCCATTGATCAGATAGTTGGATATATTCTTTCCGGTGATCCGTCATATATCACGAGTCATAATAACGCAAGGAACGTGATCCGCCAGATCGACAGAGATGACCTGGCAGAAGTTCTGGTCAGAAGCTACTTGGATAAGTAAACAATCGGGGGGACCGCAGTCAACGGTCCCTTTCTTTTTTTGAGGGAGAGAAATGAGAAAAATAGCACTTGATGTAGGCGACAGAACGATAGGAGTCGCAGTGAGCGATGAGCTGATGCTGACCGCGCAGGGAGTCACGACGATCGAAAGAGTGGGCATACGCAAAGACGCAGATAAAGTAATGTCTCTGATACGCGAGTATTCCTGCGATACGGTAGTAATGGGCCTGCCTCTTGCTCTGAACGGCAGTGACAGTCCGCAGACCGAAAAGGTGCGCGAGTTCAGGACGATGCTCGAAAACAAGATGAAGAGCACGGGCATGGGAGATATCCCCATCGAATATCAGGATGAAAGATTCACGACAGTACAGGCGGAACGCGTTCTTATCGATGCGGATGTAAGCAGGAAAAAACGCAAGGCAGTTATCGACAAACAGGCCGCAGTTCTTATTCTGCAGGCATATCTTGACAGGAGCGCCGTCTATGACAGGTAAGGAAAAGAAAATATATGTGATGATCGCGCTGGCAGTGCTGCTGGTATTCGCGATTGCCTTCCTCAAGGGAACTTCCGAGGAAACATATAACAAAAGAGTCTCGGATACTTCGCACAATGAGATAGTCGGGACATGGGTCCTCAGCGATTTCCAGTCTGCGGATCCTGACCATAATCTTAAGACATATATGAAGAATCAGAACATAACGAAGCCGTACAAGCTTAAATGCCTGAAGGGCGGCTCGGCGGAACTGGTAATGTATGATAAAAAAGAGGGCAAGGTCGATTATTCCGGAATATGGCAGTGGTCAAAGAAGAAGAACTATTTCTTCGTTAAGACAGGCCCGCTGACTTTCAAAATGAATATCGATAAAGACGGGAATCTGTTCAACAGCGTGAACGGAAAAACGAGCGATGATGAGATGGCCGTCTGGGAAAGTGCGAAATGAGAACATTCATAGCGATACGCTTCGATGAAGCGGTCAAAGAAAAAATAACAGAGGTGCAGGATAAGCTGAAGGCGGCGGCCGAGAAGGGGCGTTTCACCGACAGGGACAATCTGCATCTCACTCTTATATTTCTGGGTGAAGTCTCGCCGAACGATATCATGGATATAAATGAAGCGATGAAAAACGCCGCCGCTGATTTTGAGGGAAGCGGGTTCACACTTAAGGTGTCGGGACCGGGACGTTTCAAAAAGAAGGGCGGAGACATCTGCTGGCTCGGCTTTGAGAAGAGCAGTCCGCTGATGGAGATCTATACGCTGCTGAGCGATGAGCTTTATGAAATGGGCTTCGATATCGAGGACAGACCGTATACTCCGCATCTTACTCTCGGGAGACAGATCCGCGCCGACTGGCAAGATTTCACATCCGGTATCAATGATATAAAATTCCCTGTACAGACAGTCAAATCTATCAGTCTTATGGAAAGTTCAAGAGTAAACGGGAAATTAGTCTATTCTGAGCTGACTAAAGTTTTTCTGCAAAAATTGAGTGAATAAACTATTATTATGCTTATTTCAACAGCTATAGTACAAATAACTGAGCACAAATTTAAAAACTGTTTACAGATAACAAAAAATAAGGAATAACTTAATAATTGACTACATAATTCACAACTGATAGAATAGATATGTAAAAAGCACAACCCAAGTGATTGGGTGTCGCAAAGCTAAAAGGGTCTAGAGCTATGGGGAATTTTTAATATTTTTTTGTGGTTTTTAGACAGCCAGCTGCCTTTATTATAAGGCAGTTTTTTTGTTTGTTTATTTATTTATTGATTCATTTTATGCCGGGGGCATCGGAGCTCAGGCGAAGTGAGGAGGGGTTATGAAAGGTTTAAGCAAGAAGATCTTGACATTTGTTCTGACTCTTGCAATAATCGGACTTTATACCTTAGGCGGTATAGGGCCTGTTTTTGCTGACACATCCAACATCGGCGTTAGTAAAACGGCGAGCTGGTATGACAAAGATCAGGGCATTGCCAAAGTTCAGCTGACAGTCAATGCTAAATCGACGCAGATCGTCAAACAGAAGACGACCAGGATCGTACTGGTTCTGGACAGCTCAGGAAGTATGGGCAATGCCCTTACAGAAGGCGGAAAATCTAAAATTGAAATGTTAAAAGATTCCGCCAACAGTTTCGTGGATAATGTCCTGAATATTCCTAATGCTGATGTGAAGGTCGCCGTCGTTTCTTATGATTATTATGCAACGACAGATAGTCAGTTCAGCGACGACAAAACAAATTTACATTCGGCAATTAATGGTATCAAGGCTGATGGCGGTACTAATACTCAAGACGGAATTAAAACCGCGGAAGGTCTGATGTCAAATGTAACTGCGGACAATAAATTTATCGTTGTCCTGAGCGACGGTGAACCGACGTATAGTTACAAAGGCACAGCCGCAGTTGCCGCTACCACAGCTTACAACTATGACAGCACGACCTGGCCATACAGACTAACATCTTTTGATTATTCTACTAGAATCGGTTCTGGCGGTAGCTATGAATTAGGTGATGATAGCTATAGCCCAACTAACGGTACAACATATAAGAAAGTATTGTATGATGGAAACAATGCAGTTGGTAATTATTATTTGTATAATAATAAATATTATCATATTGGATTTGATCGTGGCAACTATTATGCGTACTCATATGAAGATAACAATAGCTTTTGGATAGAATTAGATAATACTTCATATGTTTATGAGAGACAGGATGAGATTACTAACAACGGTTATGGCACTGTCAGTGAAGCATATAATGCCAAGGCTGCAGGCAATACTTTGTATTCGATTGGCTTTGATACCGGCACAACAGCAAATAAAGTTATGAATTCTATTGCCAGTGCAGGTAATTATTATACTGCCGGCAGTGATCTTTCCAGCGTATTCAGTCAGATCGCTCAAAGTATCCAAAATATTGCTGCCGGATCGGGCGCAGTCGTTACGGATCCGATGGGAAGCAGCACGGCTGTAGGCAAGGAGTTCAAATTCAAGGCGATCACGAATGACGCCAAAAAATATCCGATCACTGTAACTGCACCGGACGGAATGACAAAGTATTCGGCCGACTATGATGCGGATAGTGATACTTTCACCTGGAATCTCGGTGACGGGAACCTGAAGGAAGGGACATACACTCTTACATATTATGTGAAACTGAACCTTTCGGAACTCAAGGGTGCGACGGGGAAAAACCTCGAGTCCGTTCTCACGAACAACGGAGCGACGCTTGCCTATACGGACGGCAGCGGGACCAAGCAGACTGTAGATTTTACAGACCCTAGCCTCAATGTTACACATTATACTATAGAGTATTACTATAAGGATTCTCCGACAGGAACTTATACAAAAGATGATTCTTTAACTGATACGGCAGTTGCTATTGAAGGCTGTACCAATATTGTTGCAGATAAGGCAATGGAAAATCACGGCAACAAAGACGGTTATGATTTGCAGACTAAAGAAACAAAGTACGGTACTGGAACAAATGAAAATTCAACGGCACTTAAAGTATTAGGATACAGTAATAGATCACAGAATGTAATAAAATTATATTATGAGAAATACCTGGCAACGGGTTCTGTGACTTTCGCAGCGAAGAAAATCTTCAACAGGACTCTCAGCGGCGGCGAATTTACATTCAATGCGCAGAAATGCGATGCGGACGGAAATGTGGCTGAAGGCGCGCAGACTTTGACGGGAAGCAATATTCTCGGCGGTGCTGTAGCTATCACAGGTACAACTTATACGCAGGCTGATATCGGCAAAACAGAATATTACCTTCTCACAGAGGATTCCAGCAATCCTAGAGCGGGTGTTACATATTCGCAGCAGAAATATCTCGCCAAGGTACAGATAGCCGACGGAACAGCTCATGACGGTAATCTGAATGTTACAGTTACATATTATAAGCAGAACAGCGCAGGCGCATTTACAGATACTGTAGATCTTCCTACGTTCACCAATGAATATAAAACGACGGCTGCCACCTTTAACCTGACTGCCCATAAGACGCTGGCAAATAAAACAATGACAGCAGGTGAATTCTCATTCACAGCGACAGAGGTTGCTGATGCGGATGGTACAGCTCTTGAAAGTAATAATGTATATACCAAAACTGCTTCCAATGATGCAGACGGGAATATCAATTTCGGCAGCATCGCTTATGACGCTGAAGGCACACATTACTACAAGATAACAGAAACACAGGGAACTGCCAGCGGCATCACATATGATGATACTTCACATATCGTCAAAGTTACGGTTACTGACAACAACAGCGGTGCGCTCGTTGCTGAGGGAACTGCGGCTCCGACATTCCACAACACATATGCAGCTTCCGGACAGCTTGCGATGACCGGAACTAAAAACATGACCGGCAGAGCGGTGACAAGCGAAGATACGTTCAATTATACTGTCAAAGAAGGAACTGCAAACGTCGCGACAGGAACAAGTACGGGCAGCGCTATCACATTTACGCCGATCGAATATCATATCGGTGACATAGGCGAACATACATACACGATCACTGAAAATGCTTTTGACGCTCATGGTGTGAAGAGCTCAGCTGAGAAGGTGACATATAAAGTCAATGTTGCTGATAATGGAGACGGTACACTGACGGTTACGCCGCAGGCAGATCAGAATATCTCGTTCACAAATACTTATACGCCGACAGCGACAAAGGTCGACCTGAAGGCGACAAAGTCATACAACAAGACACTGCAGGCAGGAGATTTCTCGTTCACGGCGACAGAGGTTGCCGATGCACAGGGAAAAGCGCTTTCAGGCAGTAATGTTTATACGAAGACAGTTACGAATGATGCGGACGGCAGCGTCGATTTCGGCGATATTTCGTACACGACAGGCGGCACGCATTATTACAAGATAACAGAAAATGCCGGCACAAAGAGCGGCGTATCGTATGACAAAACCTCACACATTGTAAAGGTAACAGTTAATGATGACGGACAGGGCGTACTGACTGCCAGTGCAGACAGCGTTCCTGAATTCACCAATACTTATAAGGCGGCTTCGACCACCTTTGATCTGACTGCTCACAAGGCGCTGGAAAATAAAACAATGACAGCAGGCGAGTTCTCATTCACAGCGACGGAAGTTGCTGATGCGGACGGCACAGCGATGACAGAAAACAGTGTCTATACGAAGACTGTTACAAATGACGCAAAAGGAAATGTCGATTTCGGCAGCATAACTTATGATACTGAAGGAACACATTTCTATAAGATAACGGAAGTCAAGGGGAATGAAGGCGGCATAACTTATGATGGTACCTCGCATATCGTCAAAGTTACGGTTACCGACAACAACAGCGGTGCGCTCGTTGCCGAGGGAACTACGGCTCCGACATTCCACAACTCATATGCAGCTTCCGGACAGCTTACTATGACCGGAACTAAAAACATGACCGGCAGAGCGGTGACAAGCGAAGATACGTTCAATTATACTGTCAAAGAAGGAGATAAAACCGTCGCGACAGGAACAAGTAAGGGCAGCGATATCACATTTACGCCGATCAAATATAATCTTACGGATACGGGAACGCACACATATACGATCACTGAAAATGCTTTTGACGCTAACGGTGTGAAGAGTTCAGCTGAAACGGTGACATATAAAGTAGATGTTGCTGATAAGGGAGACGGTACGCTGACGGTTACGCCGAAGGCAGATCAGACTATTTCCTTCACGAATACATATTCTGCTTCAGGAAGTCTGATTCTCAGCGGAACGAAGTCAATGACGGGCAGAGACATCACGAACCAGGATAATTTCGCATATACTATTACTGAAGGCGGAAAAGTCGTTGCAGGCGGAACAAGTAAGGGCAGCGATATCTCCTTCACCAAGATCAATTACACGCTGGCTAACGTCGGCACGCATAATTATACGATCAGTGAGGATGCATTTAAGGCCAACGGTGTTGAGAGCACAGCTCAGACAATAGCATACAAAGTTGTTGTTTCCGATAATGGAGACGGCACATTGAATGTAAGCACGGCCGGTGATCCTGAGATCGCCTTCACAAATACTTATACACCGACAGCGACAAAGGTCGATCTGAAAGCGAAAAAGTCATACAACAAGAAACTGCATTCAGGAGACTTCTCGTTCACAGCGACTGAAGTTGCCGACGCGCAGGGAACGGCTCTGCAGGGCAGTAATGTTTATACGAAGACAGTTACGAATGATGCAGACGGCAACGTCGATTTCGGCGACATTTCGTACACAACGGGCGGAAATCATTTCTACAAGATCACTGAAGCTGCCGGCACAAAGGGCGGCGTATCATACGACAGCCATTCGTATATAGTAAAGGTAACAGTTAATGATAACGGAGAAGGTACTCTGACGGCGGCTGCGGACAGCGTGCCTGAATTCACGAACACTTACAGCACATCATCGGTAGATGTAAATCTCCTTGCCAGTAAATCGTACAATAAAACTTTGAAAGGCGGAGAATTCACATTTACGGCCAGGGAAATATTCCCGGTAGATAGTGTGACTACAAAGGCAGTTAAGGACGATACTTTCAGCAAGACCGCTGAAAATGACGCAAACGGAACAGTCGACTTCGGAAAGATAACCTACACTGAGCCGGGAACGCATACTTACCTGATCACGGAGACTAAGGGCAACAGTACTGCCATCGCCTATGATGACACTCAGCAGCTTGTTACTGTGACGGTTACTGACAATGAAGACGGAACACTGTCGGCTAAGGCGGATAAGATTCCTGTATTCACAAATGTATATTCGGCAAAGGGCAGCCTGCAGCTGAGCGGCGTCAAGAAGATGTCCGGCAGATCACTGACAGACAGCGATAAATTCAGCTTCACTGTCAAAGAAGGTACCAAGGTCGTTTCCACAGGAACGAGCACGGGAAGCACGATAACATTTAACCCTATAACTTACACATATAGTGATATAGGTGAGCATACTTATACAATAACAGAGGACAAGTACGATCAGAACAATGTTACAAGTTCGACAAAATCAATCACTTACAAGGTCGATGTTGAAGATAATGACAACGGCGGACTGACGGCAGTGGCTGACAGAGCGAATGAAGCGATAGAGTTCACGAATACATACACAGAACCGTATGTACCGCCGGCTCCTCCGACACAGGTCACATATCTTGTAAATTACTATGAGAAGGGAACGACAAAAGTACTGGCTCCTCAGGAGTCCAGGACCGGGATCGTAGGCAGCACTGTAAATTACAGCACACTGCAGGCCAATGAGCTTATCAAGCCGATCATAGACTACAAGTATGACAGTATTGCTCCTGAAAGCATTGTTCTTGCCAACGGAAGCACAGTACAGTACATAGATGTATATTACACATCAACCAAGAATCCGCCTAGCGACAATAATAATAAAAAGAACGACGGCGGAGACAACAATGTCACACCAGACAACAATCCTACGACAGACAGATCTGCCGATACCGGCGATAATTGGAATGCAGGAATGTGGATGCTGCTGGCGCTTCTCGGAGCTGCGGGACTGACAGTACCTGCTGTTTCCAGAAGGAAAAAAGACAGATAGCATAGAGATATGCTTTCTTAGACCCTATAAACCCTAATACCCGGAAAAAGCCCCCGCACAGGGGGCTTTTTCATGTCTGCGGATATGCCGGAAATAAAAGCGGAATATAAGAAACAATAATAAACTAGACTCAAATTATATATTGACAGATAATTCTGAATTTGATATCATTATGCTGTAAAAAGCAAAGTCTGAGTGATTGGATGACGCAAAGCTATTAGGGTCTAGAGGGTTTATGTTGTTATTTAACTTAAATTCTTTAGATTGCCAGCTGCCTGAAAAGGCAGCTTTTTGTTTACTATCCTGTGAGGGCAATCGTTGTCCAGGAGAAAAGAGGGAGAATATGAAAGGGTTATGCAAGAAGGTATTGACGCTGGTTTTGTCAATAGCGATTGTAGGGCTTTATACTTTTGGAAGTACAGGGCCTGTCTTTGCTACAGGTGAAACCAGTCCCAACATCACTACGGCGAAAACGGCGGAGTGGCAGGATCCCGATAAGGGCATTGCCAAGGTTACGCTGACCGTAAATGCCGCTTCAACACAGGTGATCAATACAAAGGTCACCAGAATAGTGCTGGTGCTCGACAGATCGAACAGTATGATGAGTGGAAACAAACTGGCCAGTCTGAAGACGGCAGCCAAAAGTTTTGTCAACAAAGTACTGGCGGCCGCCAACGCAGATGTCAAGGTAGCCGTAGTATCATACTCATCGCAGGCTTCGACAGATATTACGTTCAGTTCCAGTGAGTCGGCTCTTGATACGGCGATCAACGGTATTTCGACATCATCCGGAACAAATATCCAGGCCGGCATTCTGGCGGCTGAAACACTTATGTCGGCAGTAACGGGCGCTGACAATAAGTTCATTGTCGTACTCAGTGACGGCCAGCCGACGCGAAGCTATAAGGGCACGGCTGCTGTAGCTGCCGATACATCTTACAACTACAACAGTTCTTTATGGCCGTACAGGATAACAGCGTCGAATACTAGTTATTTATATCCGTCCGCCAACGGCTCATACGATTATTCGTTCAACGGATATAATCTCGGGACATCAGAAAAATACACTGCTGTGACATATGATGCAGACAGCATGTCTGCTGCAAATTATTATTACAAAGACGGCGACAGCTACTATGCGATCAAATATCATACGGCTGCGCAGGGTGATCCTAGTGATTCTTCATATTACTATTACACCAAAGAAAACAGCGATATCGAGGTCACGCTGACAAGCGGCACGACTGTCATTTACAGCCGCAGTACTTCCTCGATGATGATCACCAACCACGGTTTTGCGACAGTCAGTGAGGCGTACAACGCCAAGGCTGCCGGGAGCACGCTGTATTCGATCGGCTTTGATATCACAAATGATGACAGAGCTAAGTCGATAATGTCCTGCATCGCATCCAGCTCAGAGAATTACTTTAATGCCGGTTCGGATCTTACATCTGTTTTCGATCAGATAGCCGGCAGCATCCAGGATGTTGCGGCGGGCACAGGCGCGGTCGTAACAGACCCTCTGGGAGTGAGCACGACAGCCGGCAGCGAATTCAAGTTCAAAGCCATTACCGATGACAGTACAAATTATCCGATCACGGTGACTGCTCCGAATGGAATGACAAATGCCCAGGCGACGTATGATACGACAAATGATACTTTCACCTGGAATCTCGGCGACGGGAATCTCAAGGCAGGAGATTACACTTTGACGTATTATGTAAAGCTTAATCTTTCAGACCTCAAAGGTGCCAAGGGTAAAGATCTGTCTTCTGTTCTGACTAACAACGGAGCTGTACTGAATTATGCCAACAGCGCAGGAACAGCCAAGTCTGCGGCATTCACAGATCCGAGCCTTCCTGTTACACATTACACGGTGGAATACTATTATAAAGACAGTCCGACAGTCAATTATGTCAAGGGTACTGCGACAGATACAGCGGTAGCTATCGAAGGCTGTACGGATATATCTGCTGATGCAGATATGATCGCTGCGGGCAGGCTGCACGGTTATGATTATGATTCAGCTTCATACGGCACGGGCACCAATAAAAATACGACAGCGCTCAAAGTCCTGGCGAATGATCAGAAAGACCAGAACGTTATAAAATTGTATTATCATAAATATCTGGCGACAGGTTCTGTGACATTCGCCGCCAAGAAAAATTACAACAGGACTCTTCGGGCCGGAGATTTTGCTTTCGTTGTACAGAAATGTACGGCGGAGGGCACTGTTTTAACGGGAAATGCGGCCGAGACATACAGCGGCAGCAATGCTGCGAGCGGAAATATCGCGATCACCGGAGCGACTTTCGATCAGGACGATATCGGCAATACCGAATATTATCTGATCACGGAAGATACTTCTCACCAGAGGACCGGCATCACTTATTCGACGGATAAGTATCTAGCGAAGGTCGTCGTAGCGGACAGCGCGGGACATGACGGGTCACTCAATATTACCGTAACATATTACAAGCAGGGAAGCACGGGCGCATTTACAGAAGCTGTTAACGTCCCGGAATTCAATAATACCTATGCTCCGGTTTCTGCCGTATTCAATCTGTCGGCGACCAAGACATATACAAAGACGCTGAAGGGCGGAGATTTTTATTTCACTGCTACTGAAGTTGAGGATGCCAACGGTACGGAAATGACCGGAGATGATGTCTATACTTCAACGGCATCGAATGACAGCAGCGGCAATATCAGTTTCAGTGCTATAACATATGCGTCGCCTGGGACACATTATTACCGTATATCTGAGGTGCAGGGAACGAATAACGGGGTCGGCTATGATACCAATGTGTATATCGTTAAAGTTACAGTTTCTGACAATGGCGAAGGATCGCTTGCAGCAGCACAGAACACGACACCTGCATTCGAAAATTCGTATCAGGCGTCGGGCAGTCTGACTATCACCGGAAAGAAAGTACTGGAAGGAAGAGAGCTTAATTCCGGAGATATTTTCACTTTCGTCGTCAAAGAAGGAAACACAGTTATAACTAACGGCACTAATAATGTCGGCAACAACGGTCCGTCTGTAATAGTTTTCAATGAAATAGATTATACATACGATGATGTCGGAGAGCATAATTATACGATCACTGAAACTGAGAGAACAGATGACGGAATAACAACATCGACAGCGGAAATACCTTACAAAGTAACGGTTTCTGATAACGGAAACGGCACGCTGGCAGTGAGCACGGCCGGTAATGATGAAGTCACGTTTACTAACACTTACACACCGACAACGGCGAAAGTAGACCTGAAAGCGACAAAGACTTACAACAGAGAACTGAAAGGGGAAGATTTCACGTTCAACGCGACGGAAGTGGCTGATGCGCAGGGAACTGCTCTTACAGGGACTGATGTATATACCAAAACTGTCAAAAATGACAAAGAGGGCAAAGTCGATTTCGGAGAAATCATCTATACTGCTGCAGGCAAGCATTACTATAAGATCACGGAAGTACAGGGCAGCAAAGGCGGAGTATCGTACGACAGCCATTCGTATATAGTGACTGTTACGGTTTCCGATGATCTAAAAGGGAAGCTGTCGGCGACAGCAGACCAAACGCCTGAGTTTAGGAACACATACAGTGCTTCTTCGGTTGAAATCAATCTTCTGGCGTCAAAGAAGTACAACAGAGCACTTCGCGGCGGAGAATTCTCATTCGTAGCAGTAGAAATGACAGACATAGGCGAGGCAGTCGAGCCGGAGGTGACACGTTCGGTAAAGGCGGTTTTGTATGTACCGTTTACTGCAAAAGCAGTGAATGATGCAAATGGCAGCGTAGATTTCGGCAAGATAAAATACACACAGGAAGGGACTCACTACTATTTGCTCAGAGAAGTTGTCGGCAGCGATGCAAATATAACATATGACACCAATGAAAAAATCGTTACTGTTGTTGTTTCCGACGACGGTAACGGAAAGCTTACGGCAAAGGTCGACAGCGTTCCTGTATTCACAAATACATATACAGAACCGTATGTTCCGCCGGTACCTCCTGCACAGGTTTCGTATGTAGTCAACTACTACGAAAAGGGAACAACCACAGTAATTGCACCTCAGGAAACCAGGACGGGCACCGTGGGAACTACTGTCGATTACAGCTCGCTGGAAACGAATGGTCTGATCAAAGCGATCACTGATTACAAGTATGACAGTGTATCGCCGGCAAACATTGTACTGGCTGCAGGAACAACAGTGCAGTACATAAATGTTTACTATACATCAACAAAAACAGAGCCTCAGAATCCGAAGGACAGCGGCGGCACAGCCACGACAAACACAGGCAGTCCGCAGTCCGATAAATCTGCAGATACGGGCGATAACTGGAACGCGGGACTCTGGATGCTGCTGATACTTCTGGGAGCAGGCGGAACATTAATTTCTGCATTATCCAGAAGAGAAGAAGATAGATAGCATAGAGATATGCTTTTCTAAAACCCTATAACCCTAATACCCGGGAAAAGCCCCCTGCCCAGGGGGCTTTTCAATTTGAGTAAAATTTCACTTTCATTATCAATCTTTGTATAGTTGTGATATAATATTCTGGTAATTAGTATTCGGTTTCGTGGGGAGAGAGAAATGGGTTATTCCGAAGAAAGCATTAAGCTGCTGATCGATTCAATGGTGGGGGAATTCGCAATATATACCGTAAGAGAGGGAAGGCTCGAGGAATATTATTCTGCGGATGGGATCCCTGCACTTTCCGGTTATACGCACGAAGAGTATTCCGAGCTCATCAGCGGCGATGCATTCAAAATTGTCGCAGAAAACGATCTGCCGCAGCTTCAGTGCATACTCCCTGATATTATTGAAGCGGGCAGAGAAGCGGATGTCACATACAGGATCATGCATAAAGACAAAGTTTATGTCTGGGTGCGTGCAAGAGCGAAGTATCTTGGTGAATTCAAAGGCGCACCGCTGATTTTTGTAATGTACAGCAGCGCGGCGGTAGAAACGGACGGCTATTCGAATCTTCTTGATTGTGCCGATAATATTGTTTATGTCTGCGACCGGGAAACGCTGGAGCTTTATTATGCCAATCAGCAGGCGCTCGATTACTGGGGGTCAACTGATTACAGCGGAAAAAGGTGTTACGAATTTACACGTCAGAGAAAAACGCCATGTCCCTGGTGTTCGATCAACAACATGAAAGACGGGCATTACAGCACCGACTCGACATACGATCCTGAGAAAAAGAAATATTACCGCATCACCTGCGATGATATCATGTGGTACGGCAAAAAAGCCGTTTCCACTTTTGCGACAGATATTACCAATGAGATCGATGAAGTCAACCGTCTGCAGAACGAAAAAAACGCGGTAGCGGAGATCGTTTCCAGCATACCCGCCGGAGTCATAGTTTACAGGATCGACAGCAGCGGTCATCACTTTGTCACGGCAAACGCCAGGGCCTATGACGAATGGGATATTGATAAGAGCGCAGGATCGGTATGGGATCAGCCGGATCTGATAGATAAAATCCATCCTGATGATGCGGCGGCGGTCATGAATGCGCTAAGTGCTCTGGGTGCTGAGAAACAGGAGGCCGAATATTCTTACCGCTTCCGCCGAAAAACCGGCGAATATAACTGGTTCCGAAACTATGTGACGTGTATGGAACAGCCCGACGGTTCGTTCAGAGCGTTTGCGGTGATAATGAATATTACGGCGGAAAAAGAAGCGGAAAGCAAGCTCCTGCAGAACCGCAGGATGTATAAAGCAGCCACAGATCTCGCGAATCTCGCGGTATGGATATATGATATAAATAAGCACTGCATAATCATGTCAGACAGCAGCGCGGATATGGATGTAAGCACATCGTACAGTATCCCCAAGGTTATTGATAATGTGCCGGATTCAGTTTTACAATGGGTCGATGAAAATTATTTTGAGGCGCTCAGAGATGTTTATGATCAGATAGACAGCGGCGCTCCGACGGCGTCGTGTGAATACTGGTATAAAAAGATACCGGGTGTCAGACAGGTATATTTCCGCATCCAGTATATCACGGTCTTTGGTGACAGCGGCGAACCGCTGTATGCTTATGGCATCGGTATCGATATGACCGATGACAAGCTCAAGGAAGAAAGATATAACAGCTTCTATAATCAGATGATCAGGGTGAATCCGTATTCGCTCGGTTCGTTCCGTCTCAATCTGACGACAAACTGGTGCGGTGAAGGAAAAAGCCCGCTCAAATCTGTGCTGGCGCAGGAGGAATCCGGTACGGCGGATGGTTATCTGAAAGCTAACGCGGATACTGTGTATGACCCGGAAATAAAAGAAAAATACATAAAGATATTTACCAGGCAGAACCTTCTGGATGAATTCAGGAAAGGCAATCATCATTTGTCGATGACATATCCGGTTCTTGCTTCGGACGGCTCAGTGCTGTGGATAGACGGATTCATCAATATGGAAGAGAATCCTTACACAGGTGACGTGGAGGCGATCACCTATGCTCTCAACGTCACGGACAGAAAAATCGAAGAGGATATCGTTCAGCGGATGCTGGAGGAAAAGTATGATCACATAGGACTGATCGATACAGATAAGCACACATACATACTTAAAGAAAAAAAATGGCTGTTCACCGATAATGAACCGAATGACGTTATCGATTATGACAGAGCATGCAATATCATTGCCGGGTCATTTGCCGTAAAGGAAGATGCGGCGGATTTCCTGCGGTGCACCGATATGGAGCATCTGGTACGGATAATGAATGATACGAACAGCTACGAGTTCATTTTCAGATGTTATGATCAACAGGGAGAAATCAGATATAAGCAGGTCCAGTACATATGGCTGGATGAAACGCGTAAGCTGATCCTGAACACACAGGCCGATATAACTGATGTGTATCTTAAGGAACAGGAACAGATCGACAGGATGCATGAAGCGCTGACTGCCGCGGAGAACGCGAACCGTGCGAAGTCGGAATTTCTTTCACGTATGAGTCATGATATGAGAACACCGCTAAACGGCATTATCGGCATGAACTATCTTGCCGCCAGACAGGACAATCCTCCGCAGACGGCTGAATATCTGAAGAAGATAGACGGATCGTCAAAATTCCTTCTGCAGCTGATAAATGATGTCCTCGATATGGCAAAAGCGGAGAGCGGAAAAATAGAACTCCATCCGGAGCCGTATCCGATCGAGGAATTCTATGGCTATATCGACTCGGTGATCGAGCCGATCTGCAGAGAAAAAAACCAGCATCTGGTCATCGATGTGGACAAGGTCGAAGGCTATTTTCCGGTGCTGGATGTGCTGAGGATCAATCAGATCTTTTTCAACCTATTTTCGAACGCCATAAAATTCACACCTGAAGGTGGTACAATAAAATGTATGATACGCGGGAAGACAGTAGCGGAAGACATTATCGATATGCATTTGGAAATCAGCGATACAGGCATAGGGATGAGCCGTGAATTCCAGCAGGTTTTGTTTGAGTCGTTCACGCAGGAAAACCGCGATGAAAATTCGGAGATGCGCGGTTCGGGACTCGGCCTGGCCATTGTGAAAAAACTGGTCGATGCCATGGAAGGCACTGTTGACGTCGAGAGCGAGCCGGGAAAAGGCAGCAAATTTATTATTGATTTGAAAGTCGGCTGCGTGCCGGAATTCGCTGTCGGTCCTGACGAAGCGGAAGAAGATGATGCGGATGATACATTCTGCCGCGTGTAAATGGTAATATAAAAATGTACAAAAAGTGGAATTTAAAAATGTACAATTTCAGCTGAGATGCTAATGTGGTTCATGGAGGTGATGAAATCCATGAATGAAAAGCTGCTTGCTCAGCTGGAGAT
>JALCRY010000002.1 GCA_022652985.1 Eubacteriaceae bacterium
TATTATAGCAAGTGGGTGATTTTTGTATAACTTACGTCGCGCACCCGCATAGCGGGTGGTTTCTATTTCGCGCACTTCGCGCGCTCAACAGGCTTATAAGCCATAAAAAAAAAGCAGGGCCGCACACAATGTGCCGCCCCGCCATGCAGTATTAATGATGGAACAATCTGAGGCCTGTGAAGCACATAGCCATGCCATATTCGTCACATGCCTTGATAACGATATCATCTCTGATGCTTCCGCCCGGTTCCGCGATATATTTCACACCGCTCTTTTTAGCGCGGTCGATGTTGTCGCTGAACGGGAAGAACGCGTCCGATCCGAGCGCTACATCGCTGTTCTTGTCCAGCCATGCTCTCTGCTCTTCCGGAGTGAATCTTGCCGGTTTTTCCGTGAAGTAATATTCCCACTTGCCGTCGCCGATGACATCCATCCAGTCCTCGCCGATGTAGTTGTCAATAGCGTTGTCTCTGTCCGGACGTCCGATATCTTCTTTGAAAGGCAGGTTCATTACCTGCGGAGACTGACGGAGGAACCATTTGTCGGCCTTGCTGCCCGCAAGTCTTGTGCAGTGGACTCTGGACTGCTGTCCGGCACCGATGCCGATAGCCTGACCGCCCTTGGCGAAGCAGACGGAGTTCGACTGTGTATATTTCAAAGTAATGAGCGAAATGATCAGGTCGATCTTGGCGTCGTCAGGAATGTCTTTGTTCTTTGTGACAACATTGCCGAGGAAGTCGCGGTCGATGACAAGTTCATTTCTGCCCTGCTCGAATACGACTCCGAACACCTGCTTATGCTCTACAGGATCCGGTCTGTAGTCCGGATCGATTTTTATTATCGTGTAATTTCCCTTTTTCTTCGTCTTAAGGAGCTCCAGCGCATCCGCGTCGTATCCCGGAGCAATAACTCCGTCTGATACTTCTCTCTTGATTATCTGAGCAGTTGAGAGATCACAGGTGTCTGAAAGTGAAATGAAGTCTCCGAACGACGACATTCTGTCAGCGCCTCTTGCTCTGGCATATGCAGACGCCAGAGGTGAAAGTTCTCCCAGATCGTCTACCCAGTATATCTTGGCTTCAGTTTCCGTCAGAGGTCTGCCGACTGCGGCGCCTGCAGGCGATACGTGTTTGAATGATGTTGCTGCAGGAAGTCCTGTCGCGATCTTGAGCTCTCTGACCAGCTGCCAGCCGTTGAAGGCATCAAGCAGATTGATATAGCCCGGTTTGCCGTTGAGTACTTCGATCGGAAGCTCTCCGTTCTCCATAAATACTTTTGACGGTTTCTGATTCGGATTGCATCCGTACTTCAGTTCCATTTCTTTCATGTTTCTTCTCCCTTTTATTTGTTTTTATTCTCTATCCTGGTCTCATATTTTCCGGTTGCAATATCTATGAACCTTACGAAAAGCGAGACTTTATTGTCTTCATTGAGGCCTTCCCAGACTTCCTTTGTGAATTCATCGATTCCGCCCTTGATGTCAACGAGTTTTGGTTCACCTTCATATGAAGGAAGCGGATCGCCGTTGCCCAGATATGTGTGGATCATATGTCCTTCCCCCGCCTTAGGGTTCTCATATGAGAATGTAAATCTCTGGCATGACTCAGGATCGCCGTTCGCGCTCTTGAGAATCGATATTCTGTATTCGTATTTGCCGTCTGCTATGCTCAGCAGCGCCGAAATTCTAGGTGTATAGTTCGGCTTGTCAGGTTCGAACTCTCTTGATCTAAGCGACTGACCGAATGTTTTGCCCGCCTTCAGTCCGTCATATATCGTATCTGTCTGGTCACCGTTCGTCACGATCGTGTCAGTGCCCAGCACTCTGACCGGTGCATAAATGATAAGGCTCGGGTCCTTCATCTTCGCCGGGTCGAAAGCCTGTGTGCGGATGCCCTCGCCGTCCTCGACGAAGATCCTGTTTCTGCTGTTCTCGCTTCTGCCCATGATAAAGTAAGCTGTTACGGCATATTTGCCGTCCGCCGATCTCCCCGTCACGATACCTCTTCCCGGGTATTCGTTTGATTTGAGATCCTGTCCAAGATTCTGCATTTTCATATCGATTCCTCCAAAATAAAAAGCCGCCTGGTTTGCCCGTAATAAGGCTGCCCAGGCGGTCGACTTCATATATTTCCTGCACTCCGCGTGGTTGTTCCACTTATCCGCCAGTCATGCAGTACACTATTAAGATACACTATCGGGTCCAAAAATTCAAGTGTGTTTATTCGGTTCTTGCCTTTCCGGTGAACCATTCCGCTTCCAGCTTTGTTACGGCGATGCTGTTCGCCATGGCGTCCTTTATTTCAAAATCCTTCCCGGTATGATGCTTCATGATCAGGAAAAGTCCTTTCTTTTTTTCTTCGAGGTCGTCAACTATTTCCGCCTTTCCGACGCCGAAAACGCTCTTGTACTTGAAGCCGTAGAAACAGGCGATCTCTCCCTCTACGAGTTCATGTGCGCAGTCCAGTTCAAAGCATACGCTGCTATTTTTTCTGATGGCGTCGACTTTGCGCCCGTCCTTTGAGCCGTGGAAATAGAAAGTAAGCTTTCCGTCCTCAAATTCATAGCCGAAATTCATCGGCACTATGTACATTCCGTCCTCATCCTGCATTCCTACGCGGCACACATCGCATTCGTCAATAATGCTTATCATATCCTTTACTTCGCTGACCTCACGGTCGCGTCTGCGCATTGTATCTCTCATTTTGCTGCCTCTTTTTTCCTTCAGATATAATTTCATATTATTATACAACAACTTTATCTGTCGATGTGAAACTTCCTGAAAATATGATATACTTATTTTCACCGAAAGGAACCTCGACGGATGAAAATAAGCAAAAGCGGACAGACACTTACTATCATCATAAATACGCGGAAATTCATGCGTTATTACTTAATTCCATTCTGTACAGTGCTGGCACTGATTCTTGTGCTGTCGTGGACAGCTTCACGCGGGACCGGGATCCCCGACAGCGGGACAAAAGACTATTATGAAGGTCTCCGCATGGCCGAAGCGGAACAGGACATGAAAGTCAGCGAAGTCCAGGACGAATTCAGCAGCTTCATGGACAGCTGCATCAGAGGACAGGGCATAAGCACATCGGATATCGCAATAGGGTATTACAACTTCGACACGGGGATACATTACAGCCTCAACACCGGCAGACAGATGACTGCGGCCAGCACCTACAAGCTGCCGCTCTGCATGTATATCTACGACCTTATTCACAGCGGAAAACTCAGCAGCAATGCCACAATGAAATTTTCCCGGAGCTGTCTGTACGATTCTGAAGGCGGCATCATATCATACGGCTACTGGGTCGGGGACCGCGTCCCTGTCATGACTCTCCTGGAAACGACTATTACTCAGTCCGACAACAATGCGGCTCATATCCTGATGAAATATCTCGGCGGATATAAAGCTTATGTGACGAAAATCCAGAAATACACTGATGAATCTCCGGATCTGGCTGATTACAGCCGCAGCCACAACAACATCCGCACTGCATATATGATGGATGTGCTGTCTTATCTGTATCATCATCAGGACGAATACAAGACTCTGATAAGCAACATGGAAACTGCTGCGGAAAACGAGTATCTGCAGAAATATGTCAGTGTTCCCGTCGCACATAAATACGGCAACCTCGATCAGACGGAAAACGATGCGGGAATTGTATTCTGCAGTTCTCCATATGCGATAGCGGTTTATACTCACGGCGTTGCCAATGCGCCGGATAAAATAGGCAAAATAAATAAAGCGGTCCTTGATTTTACAAACACACATATAGAACCGCTGACCAGATAGCAAAGGAGGCAGCTGATATGGCTCAGAGAACAGATTTCACTTTCTTATCAAACGACAAAGAAACAAATATCCATGCGGTAAAATGGATGCCTGACAGCGGGGATTACAGCGCTGTACTGCAGCTTACGCACGGAATGGTCGAATATATCGACAGGTACATACCGTTTGCGGAGTTTATGGCAGACCACGGTTTTCTCGTGGTAGGTCACGACCACCTCGGACACGGGCAGTCGGCCGCGGTGCGCAGCGATCTCGGTTATTTTGCCGAGGGCAGAGGCGATGTAATGCTTGTCGAGGATATGCATAAGCTGCGTCTCATCACGCAGGAGGAGCCTGCGAACGCATCTCTCCCTTACTTCATGCTCGGGCACAGCATGGGTTCATACATGCTTCGTGAATATCTTTCGTCGTACGGCGAAGGTCTCGCCGGAGCGATCATCATGGGCACGGGCGATGTCCCGGCTTCCACTTCGAAGATGGGCATAGCGATGTGCAAAACGATTGCGCGCTTCCACGGCTGGAGATACCGCAGCAAATTTGTTCAGAACCTGACTTATACCAAACCGTACAAGAGATACGATCTGACGGGCGCCGACCTTAACAACAGCTGGCTCGGAAAAGATCCTCAGATCATTGACAAATATATGCATGATCCGTTCTGCACTTACGTATTTACGCTGAATGGATACAGAGGACTGTTCGAATCAGTGCTTTTCAGCTGCGATCCGAAAAATATCGACCTGATCCCGAAGGATCTGCCGGTGCTGATCGTATCCGGCGCGGACGATCCTGTAGGCGATATGGGCGAAGGCGTAAAGCATGTATTCGAGCAATATAAAAAAGCCGGCATCGTTGATGTCAGCATGAAGTTATATGAAGGCGACAGACATGAGATCCTCAACGAACTAGATAAGGACGTCGTATTTGCCGATCTCCTGGAATGGATAAATTCAAAGAAATAATAACACCCTGATCAGGATTTATCAGTATCATCCCCGCCGCGCGCCGGCATATTGAGGATTATGATAGCCGAAAACACCAGCAGCATCCCGAGGATCCTCACCGGACTGTGATCTTCGCCGAAAAGGAATATCCCTACCAGCGAACCCACGACAGGCTCTGTGGTGACCAGAATCGCGGCTTTCCCCGATTCCATCAGACCGAGTCCGTAAGTATAAAGGAAAAACGGCAGCAGTGAGCAGATAAACGACAGCATCAGTGAAATCACGAAAATATGCGCATTCATCTTAGCAACAAGATCTGCGGGATGGCACATCACAAAAAATCCAATAGTAGCAAACATAAATGTGTACAGCGTCGTAGTTGCGGCGCTGTATTTTGCTGATGCGGCTTTGCCGAATATCGAATAAAGCGCATAGCAGAAACCAGAGCACAGACCGATAGCCAGTATCCTCGCTGATACATGAACGCCTCCGCCCACGATGCCTGCCACCAGGACCACACCGCAGAAAGTCATTACCAGCGCAATGATTTTCTTCATAGTCATTTTCTCATGGAAAAAGATCGCTGACATTATTGAGACAAATATAGGAGATGTATACAGCAGAACGACAGCCAGAGAAGCCTGGCTTTCTCTCACTACAGTAATATTGCACCACGAGAACAATGTGGTGCTCAATATTCCCGTGCCCAGGAACATCCATACGTCGCGGATGTTTATCTTCAGGGCATCTTTGTCTTTGACAAGAATTATCACCAGCAGAACGATGAACGCAAAAACATTGCGGACAAACCCTATCTGCAGCGATTCGAGACCGGCCGCGCTCAGCAGCCGTATAAAAATACTGATTATCCCCCATAATACCCCGGCCGCAATAACTGCGGCCGGAGCTTTATAATTTTTCATTTATCTCTTGTTGGACCTCCTCCAGATCCTCTGTTCCTCAGCAGCTTTGATCAGTGCATCGCGGAATTCAGGATGCGCGATCGAAATGAGCTTCTCGGCTCTCTGCCATGAGGACATGCCTTCCATGTTCACTGCACCGTACTCTGTAGCGATATAGTAGACCTGGCTCCTCGGCGAGGTGATTATCTCGCCGCTGAAATGCGGAAGGATGTTGGAATGCAGTTTGCCTTCCTTGTCCTTGTATGTCGATGCCAGACAGATGAACGATTTTCCGTTGCGGGAAATCGATGCACCTTCCAGGAAATCGAGCTGACCGCCCGTTCCGCTTATCTGACGCGTACCAGAACTTTCGGCATTGACCTGTCCGTAAAGGTCTACGGAAATGCAGCTGTTGATAGAAATCATATTGTCGATCGAGCCGATAACTCTCGGGTTATTTACATACTCGAGAGGGAAAGCCGCGATCATCGGGTTGTCATCCATCCATTCATACAGTTCCGGTGAACCTATCGTGATGCCCGTGACAGCCTTGCCCGGATTCACTGTCTTCCTTTTGTTCGTGAGCTTGCCCTTCTTATACAGATCAAGATATCCGTCTGAGCAAAGCTCGGTATGCATGCCCAGATCCTTGATATCGGAATCCGCGATAAGAGTTCCCAGCGTGTTCGGCATATTGCCGATACCCAGCTGCAGAGTTGCTCCGTCGATAATGAACGGAAGAATATTCTTTGCTATCGCCATGTCTACATCTGTCGGGTTTCCCTTCGGCATTGGCTTGAACGGTTCATGTTCGCCTTCAACAACGAAATCAACATCCGAAATATGTATGCATTCGTCGTAGCCTCCGTGCAGCCGCGGAAGATGTTCATTGACTTCCAAAATAACGATGTCGGCTTTCCTGAGGATCTCGGCCGCGACGCCGGTTCCCAGAGAGAAATTGAAAAAGCCGTGTTTGTCCATAGGCGTAACGCTGGTCATAGCTACGTTAACGTCCAGGAAGAAATGGTAATATGCGGAATTATTGTGGAAAACCATCGGCATGAAATATGCCAGGCCCTTGTCGCACAATTTCCTTTCGTAACCGGAGCAGTGCCACGTATTGTACGTGAAATGCTCCTGGGCGGTATCCTGTTCAACGACCTCTATCGGTCCGTTGATCAGGTTGCCCCTGATTTTGACATCGTGCAGCTCCTCTGCACGCGCTGCCAGCGCTCTGTCGAGCAGTACAGGCTTGCTCATCGCCGTGGTGTAATCCACCCAGTCACCGTCTTTGATAACTTTGACGGCTTCTTCCGGCGTTCTGAGCTTCTGCTTATACTCCGAGATGATGTCCATAGATTTGTTCCTCCTTGTTACACTTACAACTTATTTATACGATTCGCTGCAGTACTCGAAACTTCCACAGTTCGGACAATGCAGTTTCCTCGTTTTCGGCGTATGTTTAGCAAATGTCATTTCTTTGAGCGGCGGCGTGAATACTTCACCGCACTCAGGACAGATATAATCGACATGCTTGTGCATTTCATGCAGGATCGCTCCTGCAACAGTGAGTTCGCAGGCCAGGTCTATAAGACACAGCACTACTATTTTTTTCTTTAATTTTTTCTCAGCTTCGTCTTTCATTATTGTTCCTCCTGTCCGGCAGTCTGCCTTATATCAAGAAGTTTGGTCTTGAGCTCGTCTTCCAGTCTGACCAGCTCTGTTTCGGCTTCCAGTCTCTTCTGATGACCTTCATCCTGTATTCTGATCACTTCATCTATAGTTGAGATGAGCGATTCATTCGTATGTTTCAGCGTCTCCATGTCCACAATACCGCGCTCTGATTCTTTGGCCGTCTCTATCGTAGCCATCTTCAGGCTGTCGGCATTCCTCCTCAGCAGCTCGTTCGTCGCGTCAGACACCGTTCTCTGGGCCTCTGCAGCTTCCTGGGAATGCGCCACTCCGAGAGCTATCATCATCTGACTCTTCCAGAGCGGAAGCGTATTCACGAGCGTGGACTGTATCTTCTCTGACATCTCCGTATCATTCCCCTGCACCAGTCTCAGCTGCGGGGCCATCTGTATGGAGATCGTCCTTGTCAGTTCCAGATCGTGCAGTTTTTTCTCAAAGCGGTTGCACATGTTCGCCAGGTCGTTGGCCGCCTGCGCGTCTTCCGGAAGTCCGCTCTGCTGCGCCTTCTGCTGTAATGCCGGCAGTTCGACGGAGAGCGTATAGTCCAGTTTTTGCTTTCCCGCGGCGATATACATCGACAGTTCTTTGAAATACTGCTTGTTCAGATCATACAGCTTGTCCAGCGTAGCCACGTCCTTCATCAGAACGACCTGATGGCTTTCCAGCGCCTCCGCGATCTTGTTGACATTCACTTCGGCCTTCGCGTACTTTGCCTTCATGGCAGACACTTTATTTTCGCCTTTTTTAAATAAGCCTTTCAGGCCCTTCGCATCAGGCTCGCCGAATCCTCTCAGCTCTACCGTCAGGTCCGTCAGCAGACCGCCGACTTCTCCCATATCCTTGGTGCGCACTTTGTCGAGAGCGCTCTCGGAAAAATCAGCCATCTTCTTCTGCGCGCCCGAGCCGTACTGAAGAATGGCAGTCGGATTTGTCAGATCAACTTTCTGAGCGAATTCCGCTATCTGCCTCTCCTCTTCCGTGGTGAATTCTGTTACTTCGAGTCCGTCATTCATTCCTTTTCCTCCGCTTCATCACTTACTGATGCCGTCATCCGTCAGCCCGTCTCTTGCGAACATCGAATTCAGCACCGAAATATCAGTTGAAACATCCATTACTGTATCCTGATACAGCTCATCAAGCAGTTTGCCGAAAGCCGTTTCAATATTTCCCAGCGTCTGTTCTATCTCTTTTTTCGCCGCCGCCACATCTTCGCTCTGAACATTTTTCTTTTCAAAATCACTGTAGACATTCACTAGCTTGACAGTTGTCGGCAGATAATAATCCATGAATCTCCGTATATCCGGCAGCAGCGAAGGCTTCTCCTCGACTCTCTTGAATATCTTTGTGACGATATCCTCTATATCATCGAGATCCTGCATGACAGAAATATCGGTGATGCTACTTTTCGCGCTCCTGATAGTATCTATGCTCTCATGCCCCTTCTCGAGCACTTCCCTGAGCTTTCTCTGCTCCTCCGTCTCGTCCTCGCGGCGTCTGCTTTCCTCTGCTTCCTCTTTTGTCCTGTTCTTGAATCTGTCCCTCGCCTCCGCATACTGTTCGAAAGTATAATCGTTGCCGATGAACCACTTCCCGGTGTCATCTATATGGCCCTCGAGAAACATTTTCTTATCTATCATTTTTTTCAGATCTCTGCTGACGGCTTCCGGTCTCCGGCCTGCTTTGGCGGCAAGATCGCTGATTTTGTAAAATTCGGTGCCCTTCATGATCCTTAGATAATTTTTGAACCTTTTTATCCTGTCGCGGATTTTATTTCCCGCCAGAATACAGCATACGCCTGCGCCCGAGATCCCGGCGAGCAGCAGCGTCACGGCCGCCCCGCCGAAAAAGATAAGAGAAGATACCGCAGTAATGCCGAACCCTATGGTCCCGCATATGCCTGCTGCGATCATCCCGATGCCGCTGAACGTACCTGCGGGTCTTCTGCTGACAGGGATAGTCAGAGAAGTATTATCTCTTCCGCTGCGCTTTGAACTTCCGTCCAGATCATTGAAATCAAATGTATCCGGCCTGTCTCCGGACAGCCTGATATCATCCATGGACGGTCCGCCGAAAACTGCTTTTTTCACAGTTGAATCGATATCGCGGCTCAGCCTTCCGAAGTCCATTGACCTGACGGCATCATCTATTATTCTGTTTATGTCATTGCCAAAATTATTCATACTCATAACATCTTATTATACTACAAACAAGGCCGCGCGGTCTATCCCGCGCGGCCAAATATGTCAGGTCTGTTATTCTGCGTCTGCATCGTCGAACAGCTGATCAAGATACCCGTTTATGTCGAAAAAGTCGCCCCACATATAGAACTTCATTCCTTCATGAGCAAGGTGTCTCGCCAGATCATCGCGGGCAAAGCAGATGTCAGAGCCCATCGCCATAGCGACATCGGTTATCCCGTCGCCGATCGCTATCGCACTGTCATAATCGTATTGACGCATCACATTGTCTTTGCGCATGAGATAGCCGTCTCCCTCGTCCGGAGGCATGAGTTTCATGAATCCTGCCGAGGTATCGACTCCCACGCAGTGCACTGCCAGGAAACGGTCAAAACGATCGCCGAGTATTTCTTTCACGAACGGCTCGAGCCCTCCTGAAAGAAGCACTACCGGTATACCTTTTCTGTCCGTCAGGTCGAGGAACTCATCGAACCCCTCGCGCAGAGGAACAGAGCGGTAATATTCCAGCATAGGTCCGATCGAATCCGCAGGCATGCTGTCAAATGCCATATGAAGGACTTCGTTAAGCTTCAGCTTGCCCGCTTTCATGTCGCTGTTGACCTGTATCATCTGCTCCTGCGGGATCACTCTCATAAGCGCTCCGCTGAGCGTTTCTTCCGATGTGACTGTCCCGTCGAAGTCAAGAAATATTATGCTTTCGTATTTCAACTGTGCCGCCTTTCCTATTTCATCAGATCGAATGAAACATCCGCTCCGAGCAGCTGAGCCATCTGTGCCAGTTCCTTATGCGTCTTCGCGTATTCCATAACCGGAACACCTTCCATAGCCGCATCGATAGCCTGTCTCATCGACTTCGCGCCCGCTTCGCTCCCTGCCGGATGACCGTGGATAGCACCGCCTGCAGCCAGAACGATATCTGTGCCGAGGGCCTTGATAGCCTTGTCGACCATCATCTGGTTCGTGCCGCCGGACACCAGGTAAAGCATAGGCTTTATGTTCCACCAAGGCTGAGTGAAGAACCTGAAGCATCTTGCCAGAGACTTCATCGGGAACGGGAACTTGCCCCAAGGATGTCCGTTTATCTGCATGTCGCCGCCGGCGAGTCTGACGAATTTTCCTATTGTCAGCGGTGCACTCAGACCTGTATATGTAGCTCCGCAGAATACTCCCGCGAAATCGATATGCGCCAGGATAGGAACATCGATATTAGGGTCTTCCGACAGCATCTGCAGTGTGCCGAATCCCGAAGTGTATGTATTGATCATCAGGCAGTTGGCACCGTACTCGATAGCGCGGTATGCATTGTCTCTGACTTTGTCGATCCTGTCTGTGATATTCGTCGCGTAAAGAGTATGCTCTCCGGTCTCTTCGAATACCTGCTTTTCCTTCTGCATGAACAGCGTTACTCTGTCCTTCTGCGGGCAGAAATCTTCGTTGCACGGCATGAGTTCATCGTCCTTGATGATGTCTACGCCGCCCTTTGAAGCCTGATAGAACAGATCCGCGCCCTCTTCAGGAGTCCAGCCTGTGTTAGGTTTGATCATCGCATTGACCAGCGGTCTGTCATGCACGCCGAGTCTGTCTCTGATGCCTTCTACGCCGAATTTAGGTCCGGTGAACTGCTCTACATATTTTTTCGGGAAAGCGCAGTCTATCATCTTGATCGGGCCGCTGGCCGAAATGTTGCCGAACAGTGTAGAAAGGATCATCGGGAAGCTCGTTCCCATATTTCTCATAGGATAAGCGATCTGAATGATATGCATCGGCGGTGCCGGCGGCTGTACCATATCGTTGCCCATATCAGGCAGTTCATATATAGCTACGACCTTGGCTCCGAATATCTTTTTCTTATCATCAGTCTCGTGAGAAACCTTTATCCAGGTCCCCGTCGTCTGCTCGTCGGCAATAGCCATGGCGAGTTTTTCGATATCGCTTGTCGGCACATTGCACTGATATGTAGCAATAATATAGTCATCATCGAATGCTACTTCCGGAAATGCGTACGACATATTGATGTCATCTAACTGTTTGATCATATTGTTTCCTCCTTGAAAATCTTGATGTAAAAGAGTTGGTTTTCATTTATTTCAGTCCACGACTTTACCAAATTTTACTTCTTTGGCCATGAACATCATTACAAGTGCTATACCGGTACAGGCGACCAGTATCCAGAACAGTGCCGTATAGTTTCCTCCGAGAAGCGATGCTCCTCCGACGAAAAGCGCCCCGGCAACATTGCCTGCCCAAAGCAGAAGCCCCTCAGACGTGCCCTCGCTCGTAGGATAACAGGATTCAGCAGCCAGCGTCAGAAGCACAGGCGCGCTTCCTATCGTGAAGAAACCGTATATCACGGATGCCGCCAGCATCCCGCCGAAACCGTTCAGAACGGTGAACAGCAGAAGTCCTATCGCACCCAGGATATTGGCGCCCAGTATGTATCTCAGTCTGCGTCTCTCCTTGTCTTTGTCGGAAAGCATCGATATCACGAGACTTCCCACAGTGCCGACCGCCAGTATTACTACGCCTATTATGCCGACGTGTGTTGAATCTATGCCTTTGCCGCCCAGTGTCTGCACAAGAGCTTCGATGTCCGTGAAGAACGTGTTGAATACTCCCAGCATCGCAAAGAAGATAAACAGGCAGAGGATAAAGTTTCTCTGTTTGAATGCATTTTTCATGCCCGGGCCGAAGTCCGAACGTTCAGCTTCTTTTTCTTCGCACGGCGGTGTGGCCGGTTTATCTTTCACCAGAACGATGAACAGTACCGCACCGATTATCGATATCCAGCCGTAAAGCATCAGGATCCCCTTGATGCTCATCGAGGACATCAGCAGAGGCGTCACCAGCAGTCCGGCGCACATGCCGACATATCCCGCAAGGAGCGCAACGCTGTTCGCGGTAGCTCTCTCGTTCTCAGGGAACCATCTTCCTGCGACCAGTCCCGGTGAATTGAGTATGAACGGCTGCGCCAGCGAGAAGCCCACGGTAGCCGCGATGAGTCCGCCGAACGATCCTCCGAGGATGCCGCGCATTATCGCGCTGAGAGCCATGAGGATGCAGCCGAAGCTCACCGATTTCTTGAAGCCCCACTTTTCGAACGCCCACATGACCGGTACTGAAAGTATCACCATCCCGACCATGAAGATCACCGACAGCATGCTTATCGCGCTGTTGCCTTTGACCGCATCTGTAAAACCGTAGTAATGCCAGGCATCGGTAGTAATTGAAAAGAAAGTAGTTCACATTATCTGTATGAGTACGCAATTCAGCGCGTAGACCGCCAGAACCACCCATCTGTACCCGTATACCTTGTAATTAGAGCCGCCATTGCCGGAGCCATCCATCAATATCACCCTCATTCTGAAAATATCGTAAAAATTTTCTGAATCTTTGTTATGAGTTAAATTATACCTTTATCTAATTTTAGTGTCAAGTATAGAAAATCCCTTGAAAAAAGTATACTTTGGTTGTAATATAGAATAGTAATCTAAAAACTGCAGTACCCGAGAGGTGAATTATGGTCACTACCAGAAGAGAATCCAACAAAATCAAGTGCAGACAGCGCATCCTGAAAGCTTCGCGCCGCCTGTTCAATTCAAAGGGATATGAGGGGACGATGATTGAAGATATCGCCGAAAAGGCCGATATCTCAAAAGCAACTTTTTACAATTACTTTCCGAACAAAGAAAGTCTGCTGCTGGGGACAGCAGAAGATGAACTGGCAATAATACAGGAACTGCTTGAGAACGAACTCAAAGACGAACTGAACAGCGACAAAAAACTCCGCGCGGTCATCGAATTTCTCGTTCTTGACGGCCTGCCGTTCATCAATCTTTCGCGCAGGCTCACATACCTGAACTCCTGCAAGGACAGTCCGGTATACAAGGTGCGTCTCGGCATCATCAGCATTTTCAAACAGCTGATCGGAGAAGCCATGCAGCAGGGCAGATACAAAGAAGGCCTTACCGTCGACGAGATCGAAGATGTCTACATGAGCGTCTATCTCGTGACGCAGTTCGAATGGACTCACATCAGCAGCTACTCAGAAGAATTCTGCAAGGAAAAGCTCAACAAGCTGATGGATACTGTTCTCGCCGGTGTTTACGCCGACTGACGCAGAAAGCAAAAACAAAGAACCGGCACATGATTTTATCTTTCATGTGCCGGATTTTTCTTGATTTGATTTTCCTGTTTATTTTTCGTATCCGCGCGGATCACATCGACCTGATGACGCCGAGAAGCTGTATCGGATCTTCTATTGTGAACTCCGGCATATCTTCCCGTTCCGCATTTTTCAGCGGATCGGTGACTCCCCAGTCCGCGAGAACGGCCTTCACGCCGGCATTGTGCGCGCACCTGATATCATGTATCGTATCGCCGAGCATTACTGCTTCCTGCGGTTCGCTGCCTACGCGTTCCAGCGCTTTCAGCACAGGCTCCGGATCCGGTTTCGCCTTCGTGCAGTCGTCGACCGCGACTATCGTATCAAAGAAATCATCGATGCCGAACTTCTTCAGGCCTCTCATCGTGGTGTGGGCCAGACGCGATGTAACTATCCCGCTCTTGTACCCTTCCGCCTTTATCATCGTGAGCATGACCATGGCATTTCTGCACATCCTGATCTGCGATTCGAAATTATCATACTGATATTCACGGTAGACCCTGATCGCCTCTTCCGGATCCGAATCGGCAAACATTCTTTCCATCGAATCCGCCAGCGGTTCCCCGAAGGTCCCGTATATTTCTTCGACCGGGTGCTGCTGCCCTTCCATAGCCATGAAAGCATGCTGCCAGGACTCCACTATTACCTGATTGGTGTCCACGAGTGTCCCGTCGAAATCATAAAGTACCGTTGTAATATCGCTCATTAGTTCATGTCCGCGTTGACCTGGACATCCTCCTCCTTCATTTCCACAGGCGGGAGATACAGAGGCTGCATGCCGCAGTTCATCATGATGGCCGCTACCGTCGCTCTTACGAACGGGAACGCCTCTTTGTATGATTCAACGTGCATCTTTCTCTGGTCATCCGTAGGCTCGATCGTGAATCTGCTGAGCACTACGATGTCCATGTTGAACTTGTCCGGATCTTCCTTGTCGCTTATCTTGATGATATCTCTGCCGATGCAGATGCCGTCATCGTAATTGTAGCTGACATTGTGCGTCGAGTTGATCCCGAGTTCTATCTTGTCCGCTTTTTCTTCCTGATTGTTGAAGCTCAGGCTTTCTACCTGGTATCCCTGAAATTTGATCATTTTTTTCCTCCGTTTCAATTATGCGTCCGGCTGCTTCAGCTTTTCGTTGATGAAGTAATCGATGTCACCGTCGAGCACCTTGTCGACATTCCCGACTTCGGCGCCTGTCCGGTGGTCTTTTACCATCGTGTATGGCTGGAACACGTAGGACCTTATCTGACTGCCCCAGGTTATCTGGCTGAAATCGCCGTGAAGTTCCTTGAGGTTTTCCTTATGCTCTTCCTCTTTCAATTCTATAAGACGCGATTTGAGTATTCTCATCGCCATGTCTTTATTCTGAAACTGCGATCTTTCATTCTGGCAGCTGACGACGATATTCGTCGGCAGATGCGTGATGCGTATCGCAGAGTCTGTCTTGTTGACCTTCTGGCCGCCCTTGCCGCTGGAACGAAAAGTATCTATCCTGATATCGTCCGGATCGATCTCGACTTCGATGTCCTCGCCCATTTCCGGCATGACCTCGACCGCGGCAAAAGACGTATGTCTCCTGCCGGAAGAATCGAACGGCGATATCCTGACGAGACGGTGAACGCCTTTCTCGGTCTTGAGATATCCGTAGGCATTACTGCCTTCCACGATTATCGTCGCGCGCGATATGCCGCCTTCTTCGTTGTCCTGCATATCAACTATCTTGACCTTGAATCCTCTGCTTTCTCCCCAGCGCGTATACATGCGGAGCAGAAGTCCTGCCCAGTCCTGGGCGTCGGTCCCGCCTGATCCGGCGTGCACCGTAAGTATGGCATTGTTGATATCATATTCTCCGTTGAGCAGTATCTCTATGCGGAACGCCTCGGCTCCCCGCACGAACTTGTCGTATTCTGCAGTAATTTCCTCGGCCATCTGGTCTCCCTCGGGAGTGCCCGGTGCAGCGCCTTCTTCCTCGGCGAGTGCGATCAGCACTTCGAGATCTTCCAGCGTCTGCCCTAAAGCCGCAAATCTTTTCATTTTTTCCTCGAGCCGCTTTTTGTCCTGCATGACTGTCTGCGCAGTCTCGCGGTCATCCCAGAATCCCGGTGATTCCGACTGTCTGGCGAGTCCTTCTATTTCCTTCGACACCTTGTCCGGGTCAAAGGGACTCACCTGCCTCTTTGAGGTCTGCCGTAAGATTCGGCAGGTTCATTTTTATTTCTTCTATCTGCATGTTATCTCCTAATCATGATCTAACGATTTTCTTCTTCGAGGTCCGACTCCATGTGGCAGTACTTGTATTTCTTGCCGCTGCCGCACCAGCACGGATCGTTTCTGCCGATCTTCGGATGCTCGCGTCTGAAAGGAGTCTGTGTCTTTTCGCGTTCAGGGATATCCTGTTCGCCCGGCATGCTCGTTGTGCCGCTTCCGGTATGGACTTCACCCTCCATGAGTTCGCTCTCGTCGAATTCATCCTTGTGCGTCTGGCCTTTGCCGATAACGTCTCTTCTCTCTGCCCTTGTTTCCACTGTGACATTATAGCAGAACATGACAGTTTCTTCCTTGATCGCGTTGATCATCTCTTCGAACATCGCAAAGCCCTCTTCAGCATATGCGCCGGCAGGATCCTGCCCGCCGAGTCCTCTGAGCCCGATCCCGTTCTTGAGCTGATCCATCGCATCGATATGATCCATCCACTTGTTGTCGACGACTCTGATGAGGATCATTCTCTCGAGTTCACGCATGGTCTCTTCGCCGACTTCCTGTTCCTTGTCGGAATAAAGCTCGTCGAACAGTTCCATGATATCGTCATGCAGAGAATCCGCATCGACATCACGCATATCTTCTTCGTCGTAATGCACGCCTTTGAAGCGCGGGCATATCTTTTTGAGATTCTTGTTGAGCGTTTCGAAGTCCCATTCCTCCGGGAACTTGGAAGCAACCGTTATCGGATCGATCGTCGCTTCGATCAGCTCCTGAGCCATATCCATGATATAGCTTCTGAGGTCTTCCCCGAAGAGCACCATGCGGCGCTGTTCGTAAATGACTTCACGCTGTTTATTCATGACATTATCGTACTGGAGTACGTATTTACGTATCGAGAAGTTGCGTCCTTCGACCTTCTTCTGCGCATTTTCGATGCTCTTCGATACCATTCCCGATTCGATCGGATCGTCTTCGGCCACGCCGAGTTTGTCCACGACCGTCTTCATCCTCTCGCCTCCGAACATTCTCATAAGATCGTCCTCCAGCGAAATGCAGAACTGCGTCATGCCCGGGTCTCCCTGACGTCCGGAACGTCCTCTGAGCTGGTTATCGATACGTCTTGACTCATGTCTCTCAGTACCTATGATGCAGAGGCCGCCGTGCTCACGCACGCGTTCCTGCTCTTCCTTACGCTCTTCTTTGAACTGGTCATGCAGTTCGCTGAAACGCTTTCTGGCATCTATGATCTCGGAATCATCCGTCTTTGTCAGCGAATTCGCCTGGTTGACGGCTTCCTCGGAGAAGCCTTCCTTTTCGAGCTGCTTCAGCGCCTCGAACTCAGGATTGCCTCCCAGAATGATATCGGTACCACGGCCTGCCATGTTGGTAGCTATAGTAACAGCTCCTTCACGTCCCGCTTCCGCGATGATCGCCGCCTCCTTCTCATGCTGCTTGGCGTTCAGTACGCTGAAATCCTTGATCCCGCGCTTCTGAAGCATTTCGGCGATGACTTCTGATTTTTCTATCGATATTGTACCCACCAGCACAGGCATACCCGTTTCGTGAGCCTGAATGATCTTCTCTATGATGGCGTGATACTTTCCTGTTTCCGTTGCAAATATCGCATCAGGCATATCCTGACGCACCATCGGCTTATTAGTCGGAACGACGACAACGTCCATGTTGTATATATCACGGAATTCATCTTCCTCAGTCTTGGCCGTACCTGTCATGCCCGCAAGCTTCTCATACATACGGAAATAGTTCTGCAGCGTTATCGTCGCCAGTGTCTTGGATTCGCTTCTGACGCTTACGCCTTCCTTCTGCTCGATCGCCTGATGCAGCCCGTCGCTGTATCTTCTTCCGAACATAAGTCTGCCTGTAAACTCGTCTACGATGATGACTTCTCCGTCCTTCACGATGTAGTCGATATCCTTATGCATGAGAGCATGCGCCTTCAGAGCCTGCTGGCAGTGATGGTTGATCTCCATGTTTTCAGGATCCGCAAAGTTGTCGATCCCGAAGAACTGCTCGCATTTGTGGATGCCGGCATCGGTGAAAGCGACCTGCTTGTCCTTTTCGAATACGACATAGTCGCCGTATTTATCATCCGGCTCATCCTTCGGATCGTTCTCGTCCTTGATGCCGCCGTGCAGAGTTCTGATGAATCTGTCGGCCTGGGCATAGAGCACTGTGCTCTTGTCGCCCTGTCCGCTGATGATGAGAGGTGTTCTCGCCTCATCGATCAGTATCGAGTCGACCTCGTCGACGATCGCGTAGTTCAGATCTCTCTGCATCATGTCTTCTTTATAGATGACCATGTTGTCGCGCAGGTAATCGAAACCGTATTCATTGTTCGTTCCGTATGTGACATCTGCCTGATAGGCTGCTCTTCTCTGCTCATCTGTAATGTCGTGGATAACGCATCCTATCGTGAGTCCGAGGAATGTATATATCTTGCCCATCCATTCCATGTCTCGCTTGGCCAGGTAATCGTTGACTGTAACTACATGCACGCCCTTGCCTTCAAGGGCATTCAGATATACCGGCAGAGTGGCGGCCAGCGTTTTTCCTTCACCTGTCTTCATCTCCGCGATACGGCCCTGATGCATGACTACTCCGCCCATGAGCTGTACTCTGAACGGCTTCATGCCGAGCACTCTCCACGCGGCTTCCCTGGCTACTGCGAATGCTTCCGGCAGCAGATCGTCAAGATCTTCGCCTTCATCCAGTCTCTCTCTGAATTCATCTGTTTTCCCTTTGAGTTCCTCATCGCTCAGCGCGCTCGTTTCTTCATCGAGAGCTTCTATGCGATCTACGATCTTTCCGACCTTCTTGACCTCTTTTTCATTGAGATCTCCGAAGACCTTTTCCATAAAACTCATAAAAATCTTCCTCCTGTATCTTCACGCATGCCCTGCGCATGCTCCATAACGGGACCTGCTCCGGACATTTTGCGCGCTGGCTCCGCATATACGGAGGTCTGCATTTTAAACATCACGCTTTGTCCTTCCGGAACCTGGTTCCCCTATTCTTCTTCCTCGTCGTCCGGAACATGCTCAACTACGAGATTGATCTCGAGAGCTTTCTTGTCCGTCGCCTTGGTGACTCTTCCTTTGAAGACCCTGTGCCCGTTCCTGTACTCGAACCTGTCGCCCTTTTCAGGCAGTTTGTCGAGACAGAGCACGACCCAGCCGTTCACAGTGTTCGCATCGATATCATCGTCTTCTATGCCGAAGTAATCGAACACCTTAGGCAGGCTCGCGTTGCACATGACCCTGAAAGAACCGTTCTGCAGTTCGGTGACTTCCTGCGACATGATCGCATCATGTTCGTCATAGATTTCGCCAACGAGTTCCTCGATGATGTCTTCCATCGTCAGGAGTCCCTCGGTGCCGCCGTACTCATCTATTACGATTGCCATGTGGGTCTTTAGTGCCTGCATCTTTTTGAGAAGCAGTGCTATCTTCATTGAACCGGCAACAAACACGACCGGCTTTACAAAATCCGAAATGGTGTTGCCTGTTCCGACTATATAATTGTGGAAATCTTTCTGGTTAAGTACGCCCAGAATAGAATCCATGTCGTCATCGTAAACCGGGATCCGCGAATACCCCGTATCTTTGAATTTCTCCGCGACTTCCTCTATCGAGAGATCAAGGTCTATGGCGACCATATCCACTCTCGGTATCATGACCTCTTCCGCTTCGAGGTCGTTGAATTCTATGGCATTCTGTATGAGCTCCGACTGATCTGATTCGATGCCGCCTTCTTTCTCGGCTTCATCGACGAGAGTAATGAGCTCGTCTTCGGTGATAGTTCTCTCATCACCCACATTGAACACTTTAACGAGCAGCTTTTTCCAGCCCGAAAACAGTATGTTCAGCGGAGTCAGAATGACCATGATCCCGTGCGCCAGAGGCTGCGCAAATTTTGCGAAACTCTCCGGAGCTTCCTTGGCAAGCGTTTTCGGCGATATCTCCGCGAATATCAGCACAACTATCGTTATGACTATCGTGGAATATGTCGGTCCGAGCCTGTTGCCGAACAGTCCGATGAACAGCGTCGTCGAGATCGCGGTCATCGTTATGTTCGCAATATTGTTGCCGATCAGCAATGTGGTCAGCAGTTTATCATAATTGTCCGAGAGCTTCAGTACTTTCCCGGCCTTCTCATCGCCGTCGCCTGCAGCGTTCTTCATTTTGATCCTGCTCATGCTCGTATACGCCGTCTCTGTAGCCGAGAAATAGGCGCTCATAATGACGAGCAGAATAATAGCGAATATTGCAGTCAGACTGTGACTGTCCATAAAATGGGTTCCTCCTTTGCAGCGCACGGTGAAACGCAGCATCTTCCGCGCATTCCAAACCTTGCATACAAAGTCAATTATATATGATACCTGCTTAAAAATAAAGGAAATTCACCTAATCTGCCAATACTGTAATATTCAGATTTTATTTTTCCGTTTCCTTTTTCCTCTGATCCGGCCGAAAGCAGATTTTGATGGGAAGCCAGATTGGATGGAAATCCGGACAGGCCGGAAAACGGGCCGAATGGGAAGTCTGACTGGATAGAAAGCCAGATTGGATGGAAAGCCGGGCAGCTGATATACGATTATTTGATTGAATTCAAAATACGGTACCAAACACATGAAATATCCCACAATGGTACCTTGTTCAATGGGCTGCAGCGATTGAACATCCGCTCATGCTGCGAAAAGGCCCTGTTTGGAAGAAGTTAGTCGCAACTAACCGTAACAAACCCATTGCTCAGGGTACCATTCACGCAAAAAAATCCATATTGGTACCTTTTTTTGAATTCACCTCCTTCCCCGCTCTCAGCCGGCGCCAAATGGCATATCGCAGGCTAACTGTCCCGCAAGAAAATCCGGCTCGAACGTTAAGCGGAACCCATCGGCCGTCCGTACTGTCACGAGCGGCAGTCCGCACTGTCACGGGTCGGCCGTCCGTACTGTCACGAGCGGCAGTCCGCACTGTCACGGGTCGGCAATCAGCACTGTCACGGGTCGGCAATCCGCGCTGTAACGGTCGGCAGTCCGCAATGTTTGCTAAATCCCCCCAAGTACTGTAGAATAATATTGTTACGGAGGAAAACAAAATGCCAAGAGACAGTTTCATACATGAAGCAGCCGGACCTCAGGACCCGAACTGGGAAAAACTCATTGCCAGGAACAGCAAAATACCAAGCCGCGAACACGATATCAGGAGCGAATTCGAAAGAGATACAACGAGGCTCCTTCATTGTTCTGCGTTCAGAAGACTCAAGCACAAAACCCAGGTCTTCCCGAACATTGAGAACGACCATATCTGCACGCGCATGGAGCATGTGCTGCACGTGGCTTCCGTATCCGGCACAATAGCAAATTACCTCGGCCTCGACCGTGATCTCACGCGCGCGATATCCATCGGGCACGATATCGGTCATACGCCTTTCGGTCATGCGGGTGAAAAAATACTCGAAGAGCTTTCCCGCTACTGGCTCGACGGAAGCGATTTCTGGCATGAAATGAACGGCCTGAGATTCGCAGACAAAATCGAGCTGCTCGAAGACTTCAACAGCAATGTGGATAATCTCGGGCTCACATATGCAGTAAGGGACGGTATCGTGTGTCACTGCGGCGAAGTTGATGACTACGCGATCTTCCCGCGCGAACATCTCGGAGACCCCGACTTCGACGGCGGCCCGAACGCCACGGGTGACCCGTTCGGAGATCTTTACAGCATTTCCAGACCGGAGCAGGATGTCTCTGTCAACGCTGTCACATGGGAAGGCTGCATCGTCAAGATCGCGGACAAGATCGCCTATCTCGGACGCGATATCGAAGACGCTATCGAGCTTGGATTTCTCGGGCCGGACGAGATCGCCGACCTGAAGACGATGGCCCGCAAATATGATGAGAACGCAATGAACACGACAGTCATCATGCACAACATGATCGTCGATCTGTGTGAACACAGCAGTCCGGATGAGGGCATACGCCTGTCGGGCAAATACCGCGAGCAGATGAAAGAGCTGATGATGTTCAATTACAGCCATATATATCTCGACAAGAGACTCGATCCTTACAGCAAGTATGCGCGGCTGGCGCTTGAGCAGATATTTGAACGCCTGCACGATTATTACGACGGCGAAGAGACTATCGCCAATCTGCACGGCTCCATACACGAATACCCTCTGCTGATCCGCGAATTCATTTCCTTCCTGCGGATTTACAGCGCTGTGGATTCGCCTCTGCGCTACAGGAACGTGAAGATCTACGGTACGCTGGACAGCGAGGAAATTTATGACCAGGCCATCATAGATTTCATAGCCGGCATGACGGACAGATTTGCAGTCAAAGTATATGAAGAACTTTTAAAATATTAAAGGAGACCACATGGAAAACAAAAATTACCAGGAGCAGGCGGCACAATACGGAAGTTTCTTTTTCCTGCGCACTATCGACGAGAAATTATACGGTCTGATCCGCGATGTCGAAGTAGCGGCCATGCAGAACCCGGAAACGATGGGCGACCAGGCAAGAGCAGCGCTTGATTATTTTCTGTTTGAAGTCGCACTGAAAAACAATGATCTGAAACGCAGAGAATGCATTGACTTTTACAACGGTTCGCATCCGGGAAATCTCGGTGAAACAGAACTGCACATCGCCATATTCTGCGCTTATGAGGCGAAGCAGATACCGGTAAATGTCTACATCTACCCGGAGCTCATTAAGGGTTCCGAGAAAAAGACCAAGAACATGAATTTCATGGATAAATTCTGCGACGACTGGGACACATCGAAGAAGCACAGGTTCTACCGTAAAAAGTTCGCGAATTCGCCGAGGAATATCGTGCTGTTCATGCAGTCGTTCTACTATATAGTAAGCGGTTATTACCAGTTCTATAAAAAAGCTCCTCTCGATCTGCCGGACTACGATTATAAATTATCGCTCGGGTCGGTGGGCAAGATCGAAGATGTCGGCGATATGCCGGCTCTGGAAGCAACAGAAAAGTAACCGCCCGCAAAACAGCGTAAATGGCAGAACGGAGCACCTTACCGTCGTGCTCCGTTCTTTTGTTTGTACTATTCATTCTTATTATTCATATTATTGTATAGAGAGGGTTTGCAGCTTTGTTATTTATGCTGTGGTTTTATATTAGCGCAGTTTCCTTAAAAGAACTTGAAATAATACATTAATTATATTTTTTCCACGGAAAAACCGGATCCGAAGATCCGGCTTTCCTGATATTGAGTTCCGGCCTGCCGTTTCAGGCCATGTCATTTTCTATTTATCGTCTCCGCTGTAGTAGAAGTAGTTATATCCGTAAATCTTGTTGCTCTTGATATTCTCCTTGTATCTGTACTGGATCATCTCCGATACAGTCACAAACTGATATCCCTTGGCTTCAAGCTTCGGAACCAGTTCTCTGACAGCTCTGACAGTCGAAGGATACAATGAATGCATCAGCACGACCTTGCCGTCGAGATTTCCGGCTTTCTCTATATTCGCGACAGTTTGGGCAGTATTCCTGTTCGACCAGTCAAGAGAATCCACCGACCAGAGAATGCACGGAATATCGATCGCGTTTTCGACCTTCTGATTTATCTCGCCGCCAGGCGGTCTGAAGACAGTAGGCTTTTGCCCTGTAGCCTTCTCAATGGCATTGACGCCTTTCTGAACATTCGCCTTTGCTTTCTTGACACCTATCGTGCTGAGGAAGTACGGATGATCATAGGAATGTGTTCCGATCTCGCATCCGAGCTCCAGTTCACGCTTCAGAATATCGGACGCACCCTTGACGTTTTCCACATTCTGGCCGAGTTCGAAGAATGTGCCTACAGCATCATATTTTTCGAATATGTCCAGCAGATCATTTGTATAGATCGAAGGACCGTCGTCAAAGGTAAAGCAGACCATCTTTTTCGATGTATCTATCACGCGTTTGCCGACATCGTCTCTCACATAACCGCTGAGATCGTCATAGCTGATATCGCATACCGCTATGCCGTAGTCTTTAGTATCATATTTGATGACAGAACCTTTATCGAAATAGAATCTGATCCCGTCCTTGGTCAGAACGAAATTACCGAAAGCGCCCGAATCGGCACTTACCTTGTTCTTCCATCCGTCCCTGAGTTTATCACCGTAGCTCTTATCGAGCGCCTTCGTAACCAGTTTGGAAACGACCGGCGCATAGTCTCCCTTGAAGACACCCGCCGCTCCTATCGAAGCCCCGGCCTTCGTCGAGAAGTTATATGTGTGTACCACACCGCTCTTGACTTCCATATCCGATCCGCTGTTCTGTTCTATGACAGACGTCAGCGCAACGCTCTGGACTTTATACGGCGTCTCATATGAACTGTATCCCGCGAGGAAACAGGCCTTGTCTTTCGCTTCCGGATCAAGTCCGCTATAATCAGTCGAGAAATTATCCTTCTCGTCCTTGACTTCATCTTTAAGGATGTCGTTGGAAATATCCATGTCCAGCTTCGGTATCTGCACCCCCGTCGAAAGAGGCTCGCCGTAGCTTATCGTATTGCTGCTCTCCCCGACCGACTGCTTATCAGCCGCCGTGTCGAAAAACTTTTCCGCATACTTCTGAAAAGATGACTCATTGTGATATGAACGGCCTCCCAGCAGTTTTATGCCCACAACAACTCCCGCAATGACGACCGCGATTATCGCAAGTACAATAATCAGCCTGGCCGTATTTACTCTGTAATGTTTTTTTGTGCTTCTGCTCATAAAAGATCCTCTCCGCTGCAACAACATTTTTCTCACCGTTGTTCAGTATAGCACAAATCAAAACATTAATAAATCAACATGACAATTCGCTCATAAACAAATATTTGATCAGCGGCATCAGCTGAAGTGAGCCTTGAGATCCTTCCCCGATCCTTCAAATGCATCATATATAGAAGCTATTGCTCTTTCCAGATCCTGATTGTTCACGCCGATGATAATATTCATTTCGGAACTGCCCTGGTCTATCATCCTGATATTGATATGTTCTTCCGCAAGCGCGGTGAATACCTTCGCCGAAACGCCCGGTCTGAACGACATCCCGACGCCTACTGTAGCTATCAGCGCTATGTCGTCGAATACATCGATAGAATCCGGCTGCAGTCTTCTGTCGATCTCGTCCAGGACATCGTCGAGCTTATCATCGATATTTGCGTTGGCCACGATAACGGAAACCGTATCGATACCCGTCGGCATATGCTCGATCTCGATCTTCAGATCTTCGAAAATAGCGGACAGTCTTCTGAGGAATCCTATTTCATCGTTCAACCTGTCCTTATATATAGTAATAACCTTGAAGTCCTTGTGTCCGGCTATTCCTGTGATGACTCTCTCGCGCGCTTCTTCACTGACCTCGTCGGTGATCATCGTGCCTCTGTCCTCAGGGTCGTTCGTGTTCCTGATATTGATAGGGATCTTCGCGCCTTTGACAGGGAATACCGCCGACTCGTGGAGCACATTAGCTCCCATGTACGACAGCTCTCTGAGCTCTTTATATGTAATAGTATGGATCGGCTTAGGATCCTTGACTATCCTCGGATCGGCAGCGAGGAACCCGCTGACATCCGTCCAGTTTTCGTATACGTCTGCGTGTACCGCACGCGCTACGAGAGCGCCCGTGACATCGCTTCCGCCTCTGGAAAAAGTCTTGACCCTGCCGTCCGGCCTCGAACCGAAGAAACCCGGTATTACTGCATACTCATGCTTTGCCAGCTCGGCAGAGAGTACCGCATTTGTTTCCTTATCCTGGAACTTGCCGTGTTCATTGAACTTGATGACTTCGGCGCTGTCCACGAAATCGAATCCGAGATACTTGGCTATGAGCTTGGCATTCAGATATTCTCCACGGCTCGCAACGTAATCTGCCGACGCGTTCGATTTGAGGTGGTCGAGGATTATGTCGAATTCCTTCTGGAGGTCTATATCTATATCGAGATTCATTTTTATCGAATTGAAGCGGTCGCAGATCACCTGGAACAGCTGATCGATTGGCAGGTTCTGATTTATCTGCTCCCTGCAGCTGTAAAGAAGATCTGTCACCTTATTGTCTTTTTCAAAACGCTTTCCCGGTGCAGAAACAATGATATAACGTCTTTCAGGATCCGCTACTATGATATCCCGCATCTTCGATATCTGGATCCCGTCGGCGACTGAACTCCCGCCGAACTTTGCAACTTTGATGCCCATTCTGATTACCTTTCACTTTCAATATAATTAAAGGGCGCGGTCACGCGGGCCGCACCCTTCATAGACTTGTATTATATTTTATCCGTATGCTGTATTTTTTACAAGTATTAATTACAGCTCAGCCTTGAGTTCATCGACTTTATCGAGTCTTTCCCACGGAAGATCTATGTCTGTGCGGCCGAAATGTCCGTATGCCGCCGTCTGCCTGTAGATAGGGCGTCTCAGGTCAAGATCGTGGATGATCGCGCCCGGACGGAGGTCAAAGTGCTTCTGGACTATTTCGGCGATTTTTTCATCGTCCATTTTTCCTGTGCCGAACGAGTCGACCATGATGCTGACAGGTTTCGCCACGCCGATGGCATAAGCCAGCTGTACTTCGAGCTTATCGGCATATCCCGCAGCGACGAGATTTTTAGCTACCCAGCGCGCTGCATATGTTGCGGAACGGTCGACCTTTGTAGGATCTTTGCCGCTGAAGCAGCCGCCGCCGTGACGTGCGTAGCCGCCGTATGTATCAACGATGATCTTTCTGCCTGTAAGCCCGGAATCTCCGTGCGGTCCGCCTATTACGAATCTGCCCGAAGGATTGATGAAGAATTTCGTTTCATCATCGATGAGCTCTGCAGGAACGACCGCCTTGATCACGTGCTCCTTCAGATCTTTTTCGATCTGCTCGAGCGTCGCGTCAGGATCATGCTGAGTCGAGATCAGGATAGTGTCTATCCTCTTGACCTTGTCTCCGTCGTACTCTACTGTGACCTGAGTTTTTCCGTCAGGACGCAGATATTTGATTGTTCCGTTCTTTCTTACTTCCGTAAGTCTGCGGGCGAGCTTATGTGCAAGGCTGATAGGCATCGGCATATATTCAGGCGTCTCATTGCAGGCATATCCGAACATGAGTCCCTGGTCCCCGGCGCCGAGCTTGTCATAGTCAGTGTCTGAGGATGCGGTCTTGGATGTTTTTCCCGCTTCGCCGTCCTGGATGCCTTCGCTGATATCCTGTGACTGCTCATCTATGGCAGTAAAGATAGCGCAGGTATTTCCGTCATATCCGTAATCGCTCCTGTCATATCCGATATCTAGGATGACTTCTCTCGCGATCTTCGGGATATCGATGTATCCGTCAGTTGTCATTTCTCCCATGACCATGGCATAGCCTGTGTTGACCGTAGTTTCACATGCTACTCTGCTGTAAGGATCCTGTCTGAAAGCCTCGTCCAGGATCGCGTCGGATATCTGGTCGCAGATCTTGTCAGGATGTCCTTCTGTGACAGACTCAGATGTAAATAATTTCTTCATTTGTAGATTCTCCTTTCAATCGGAATCCTTCTGTATAAAAAAACTCTTCTCTAATGAGAAGAGTGCATCATTCATACATCTCCTCATCTTTCACTTCGTCATGCAGACAAGTGTAGGATTTGGCACCTTCGAATCTGATTCAGGTTGCCGGGCTTCACAGGGCCTAATCCCTCAGCCGCTCTTAATAAGGATCCCATATTTATTGTTTTTGACTTGAGCTATTATACCGCGCCGCCAGCCCGATAGTCAACAGTAATAACAGCGTTCTTATACAACATCGCGATTTTGACAAAAAATACATATGCCCGGAATGACCTCCGGGCATATGCACAATAGTGTTATAAGTGTTTATCCGAGTCTTTCTTTTATGACTCTGAGGAAATTTCCATGTGTTATTTTTTCCAGATCATCGCCTCTGAATCCCGCTTTCTCCAGTTTGTCTACAAACGGGGGAATGTCAGTGCAGTCTTCGAGCCCTATAGTCTTCTCTTCTTCTTCACTATGGAAATCGGAAGTGCAGTTCGTCGGCAGGAACCCGTCAAAATCGAATCCGAATCCGACATGATCGACGCCGATCTTGTCCGCGATATACACTGCATGTTCGACCAGCTTGTCAGCAGTGCGGTTCTGTATTTCCGGATCGATGAATTCATTGAATGCATTGAGTCCGACTACGCCGTTGAGCTCCGCGATCGCCTTCAGCTGTTCATCTCTCAGGTTTCTCGGCACATCGCACAGCGCGCGTGCATTCGAGTGAGAAGCTACCAGCGGAGCATCCGCGATATCTATTACATCCCAGAACGATTTTTCATTGAGGTGTGATACGTCGAGCATCATATTTTTACTGAAGATACGTTTGACAACGTTCTTTCCCAGCTCTGTCAGGCCGCGGTCTTCCGGTCCGCGCACGCCTGTTGCAAAATCGTTGGCTTCATTCCATGTCAGGAATATATGCCTTGTGCCGAGCTCATACACACGGTCTATCTCGGATACATCAGGCGCAAGTCCGCTTATACCTTCGATCCCTACTATTATATATATTTTGCCTTCGGCTCTGGCCTTTTCTATCTCGGCATAGTTCCTGCATATTACTGCTATATCAGCGCAGTCCTCTGCCTCTTTTTTCATTGCTTCGAAAGCCTGAGCCGTTCTCTTCTTAGGATCGTCCGTATACGGAGGGTCTACCCAGATCACGAAGATCGAGCCTTCTATTTCACCTTTTCTTAATCTTTCAATATGATACTTCCTGATAATATCTCTTTCGCCTGCAAGTGATTTGATATTGACATCGGTCCATATATCCGAATGAGCATCAAAATTCATTTATTCACACACCTCCTGCGATATCTGCTTTCTTATGGTAATAACTGTGATACAGCGATTCCAAACGGTGTACCGATGACGTACCCGAATACTCCTACGAGCATTGCCGGCGCGACCATCTTGGTCCAGCCCTTCGAGATAGCCATAGCCGCTGCTGTCGTCGGGCCTCCGATATTTGCATTCGAGGCAATAATGATCTCTTCCATGTCGAAGTGAAGCAGTTTGCCGAAAATGAATACAACGAGCATATTCACAATTACCATTATTAATGTAAGTACGAATACCAGCGGTGCGTTTTTAACGATTTCCATGATAGATGCCGGAACACCTATTACAAAGAAGAACAGATATATGAGATATGTACCTATCTCCTGAGCGCCGTTCAGTTTCTCGAGCGGCTTCTCGAAATACGTCGACAGTATCATCGAAAGTATCGTTATGATCAGATACTGATTGCCGAAGAGAACATTGAGCAGCTGCAGTCCTGTGTTCGTCGTCGGTATCACTACACTGAGAAGTCCGGCAACCTTGGATGCGATCATGACGATTATTACCGAAATAGCCAGCAGGATAGCGATATCCTTAAGGGATATTTCTTTGCCGCCCCAGAATGCCGCGGCCTGTGTCTTTGCGTTTTCAAGTCCTTTAGCTTCCTGTGCCTCCACCTCGTCGATATGCGGATGAGTATAGTGCTTTCTGAAAAATGCCATCGTCGGAATAGTCATGAGTACGAAGAAGTAAATAGCCATGTTCATGTTATCGGCAACTGTCGTAGCAGCGATCATGCCCTTTGGAACAGCGAATGAGTTTGCCAGTGCGGCAAAATTCACGCCTCCGCCGATATATGATCCTGTCATTACTCCGCAGATCTCTTTGCAGTAAGGGATCAGATGTCCAAGTACGCCGAATGCCGCGAGCGCACCCAGCACAGTTCCGATCGCTCCTATAATAAAGATCACGAGCAGCCTTCCGGAATCTCTCCAGATTTTCTTCATGTTGCACTGCAGCAGAAGAAGAGGAATTGCCATCGGTACTGCGTATCCCCATACTACCGTGTCAAAGAACGGTGCACTTGTAGGAATGATATGCAGATTAGTCAGAATAAGAGCTCCGAGAAGAGCGATGATAGCTCCGGACAGTTTAGATGCCCAGTTATAATTCTGCTCCAGATAAATAGCAAGCGCGACGAAACCGAATGTAATGGCCATCAGGACCCACGTGTCGTCCGCACTGATAAGTGTGCCGCCGTTAAACATATAACTACCTCCTTAAATAATACAATAATTACAAAACAATGATTAAACAATACATTTCCGTTTTCAATATAATGATTCAAGATGTTGATTCAATATATTGATGATGTCTTCATAATAGCATGTTTTTTCTGAAAGTCAAGATAATTCAGCGCAAAAAAGCCGGAAAAAATTCACCATCAAATAATTATGTTCAAATCATTGAATATCCTGTATAATTACGATTATAAGGAAGGTATTGTAATGGAAGACGAAATCAAAGTCGGATCACGGCTCAATAAAATCAGGAAAGAGAAGGGATTCAGCATCGCCAAACTGTCTACGCTGTCCGGCGTAAGCACGGGACTGATCAGCCAGATAGAACGCGAAATGGTTGTGCCTTCTGTAGTCAGCCTCTGGCGTCTGGCCAAGGCGCTCGATGCAGATATCAGTTACTTTTTTGATGAAGAAACGCACGACGACATACAGATCATCCGTTCGGGCAGCCATAGAAAGATCATTACCGAAAAAGGAACGGCCTCATATGAAATGCTGGGGTCGAACGCCAATGACAGGATGCTCGATATGTGTATAGTCAGGATCTCGCCGGGCGAGGACTATGACGAAAACGACCTTGCTTCACACGAAGGCGAAGAATGCGGATACGTGGTCGAAGGCACGCTTACTGTCCATTTCAAAGATGAAGACTACATTCTGCAAAAGGGTGACAGCATCTATTTCAAATCGACGCAGCCGCATAAATACCTGAACCGTTCGGCAACGGAAGAGTGCATATCGGTATGGTCTATGACGCCGCACTTCTTCTAATCATCGCGTATTACATCAAGAAAATCTTCGAACCTGTCGAAATCCGAATTGATAAATTCGTACAAGACGGGTTCTTTGAATTCAAATTTTTCCGTCGGTACCAGGAAATTACCCAGCGGGCTTTTCATGATCTCGCGCTCCATCTTCTGGATGGACGGAACTGAATATGCCGCCGCAATAAACTGCCCCATGTCAGTAATGTAGTACATCCCGAAGATATCTTCACTGAGCATGAAAACACGGCGCCCCACATGATTATTATTTTCATTGAAAGCCAGATACAGTTTACCATGTTCATGCATCGTCATCATGGTGTTGAAATTGAGCTCGAATTTTTTTTCATCGATCTCTTCCGGATCCGCGATGAGTTCGTAAACAGTCACAAATTCCGAACGCGAAAGCATCATCGCCGCCTCGCTCGATGTTACTTTGAATCCGGAGGCGCGCTCATACCGCACCACACGCATACTTTCTATTTTTATTTTTGATACTATTATCCTGTATTCGCTGTCTGTTTCGACCAGACTCTGGCATATATAGAATCCGCCCTTTTCATCAATGGTATTTTTGCCCATCGTGGCAGGCTCCATATCCGGATAGAGATCGAGCCTCATGTTTTCATCCGGCCCGACCTTCGTTCTCGGTCCCGGGATGAGTCCTTCCTCTCCGGTAAGATATCTTGCCGCGAAAAAATCACGTGCAAAGCAGCGCATAAGGAAATAATTCACCAGCTGATATTCGTTTATTATCTCTGTGCATTCCTTCGCAAACAAAACAGCCTGCGCGCTGTGCATGTCCGCAGGGGTAAACGGGTTCGTGGCCCCGTCTCCGTCAGTTCTGATTATTTTTCTGAAGTCGTTGTCCTGAACAAGAGCTATCTCGTCGTCATCGCTGTCGCTGTTCTCAGGTATTTCACTGCCGAGAAGGAAACTGTATTCGCGCAGTCCGGCCGGCATTTCGATATCATGCGATTCATTGAAATCGGCATACTCGTTCAGAAGCATGCGCGCTTCCGTTTCGGTCACAGGAATTTTGCTGCCTCCCAGACAGTCGATCATGCTGTGCTCGATCGACTCTACAGATTTCCTGTCATTGACCCATAAACTCTTATATGTTTCAAAGCCGTATTCCTCTGTATCAAAATAGAAAAACTGGTGAAAGTCTTCGGCGTCTGTACTGTCGATGACCGCCCAGTGTATATGCATGCCCAAAGCGCCCATCAGCCTCGTATCGGTAACATATGCGGATACGAAACGCTTGCCGCACAATTCCTTCGGCTTGATCCCGCCTTCTATCACTTTTAATATTGTATTGGTACTGTTCTCCATCAGCTGCCTCCAACTCGCGTAATCTATTTTATTATACTCTGAGCCTTTCTGCAACTGCCGTGCGCAAATCGTTATCAAGTTTCTCTGCAGTAAATAATCTGATATTTTTTGGCTTTTTCAAAACTTTTTTCTCTCAGCATCTTGACAACTCCGATTTAAAATATTTTATCAAATCGAATATTTTTTATGTTTTATGTCAACCTCTGTTCGCACCTCGTCAGGGCAATGATTCACAGCCCCTCAAGCCTTGAATTTTGCGAAGCAGAGACACTTATTCACAATCTCTGAAAAATTGTATACAATATTGTCCACTAACCCCTGTGGAAAAATAATTGTAAAACAAATATGGAAATTCAACCCCGAAGAGACTTTTTGCTAATTTTTTCCTAAAGTTATCCACATGGCTTAATAAAAAAGTACAGCCGTGTTCTTTTTTATGGTCTATTATGATTATATTGTCATTTTTCAGTTTTTACCCTATGTTATATGCTGTTATGCACTGTTTTTTTGACGCAAAAATTTTTTCACTTCGACCGTTATCCTGCACTTTCTGCTGCGCTAAAATGTTTCTCTTAATGAAACCAATGGCGTATACATTTGTATATGTTATAATACCGGATATAAAGATCGGAGGTAAAAAATGACCGAAAAATTTTTTGAGCAAAATGTTTACGCGAGGACATGCAGCGCTCATGTCGTCTCCGCAGAAATCGTATACTCACCCGGGAAAGGCAAAAAACCGGCTGCTGACTATATCATGCTGGAACTTGACCGTACAGTCTTCTTTCCGGAGGGCGGAGGACAGAGCTGTGACAGGGGATATATCGACAGCTATCCTGTTGTGGATGTGCAGGAGAAAGGCGGCGTGATCATACATAAACTTCTTGTCGCGGGGAAAGACAGCCCGACGGGGACGTCATACGGACCCGCAGACGCGTGCGATTATTTTGACGGCGCGGCAGTCGAATCAGTTTTTGCGCAGGACAATACCGTCATCTGCGAGATCGACTGGGGCCATCGTTTCGCGAACATGCAGAGACATTGCGGCGAGCATATCCTGAGCGGCACTTTCTTCCGGCTGTTCGGAGGCATCAACCACGGATTCCACATGGGCGATGACTATATGACTATAGATATCGGACTTGATACCGAACCCGGCGGAGACGTTCCCGGCGAGGAAGGGTCAGCCCCGGCATTTTCCGCTAACCATGATATGCGCTGGCAGGGATCCGCTGAGGGTGCACCGGGCACGTCAGCCCGGGACGGCGCATCGCACATCGGCGGCGAAATGACTGCGGACATGCTGCGTGAAGCGGAGGACTGCGCCAACAGGATCATCCGCGCCGATCTGCCTGTACATACGGACCGTTTCAGCACGCACGATGAAGCCATGGCCTTTCCGCTGCGCAAAGAAATGAAAATCAGGTCGGACATCTCCGTAGTGACCATCGGCAGCAGAGAAAAGCCGGCAGACTGCTGTGCATGCTGCGGAACTCATCCGCGTTCATCCGGCGCCGTAGGTCTCCTGAAAATATATAAAACCGAGAAGAACGGCGACTGGTGGCGCATATATTTCGACGCCGGAGCATACGCCATGAAAGAATACGACCGCATATACGATATCGTCGCAGACATCAGCGACCGCTTCACTACCGGCAGCGATAAAGTCCTCGACTCTCTTGATGCATACATGAGACACTCGGACGAAACGCATGCCAGGCTGATGCGGATACTGAAAAGCGAAACCGAAAGACGGGCCGACAATATCATCACCGCGCTTAAGGGCGGTGCCGGAGCCGCGGAACACTGCACCGGCCAGCTGCCGACATGGCATTATGACGACCTCGAAGTCGACGACATGCTGCGCATAGGACATGATGTTCAGGAGCGGCTGGGCATCGATACCAAAGGGAAAAAAGCCGGCGGCGGCAGTGATGCGCAGCTGCTCGACAAACCGCTGTGCCTGGTCGAAGACCGCGGCCACATCGTGCTCCTGTTTTCCAACGGCAGCACTGACTGCGGCAAACTCGTGAAGGAGAACGCCGGCATATACGGAGGCCGGGGCGGCGGAAGCAAAGTGTCCGCCAGAGCGATATTCTCCGACAGCGTTTCGGCAGACACATATCTTGACCTTATAGAAAAACACCTGAGATGATCTCAGGTGTCTTTTCTTAATCAACGATATAAAGCGTCACGGTCTGTCTGCCCCATTGTTCGCAGATGCTGTTGTTGGCCATCCACAGATCGATACGGTTGCCGATTATATATCCTCCCGTATCAGCCGCGATCGCATATCCGTAGCCTTCGACATAGACCTTCGTTCCGAGCGGTATCACATCGGGGTCGACAGCTATTATGCCGTCTCCGCACGCCGGTCCGCTGGCGGAATAGCCGCCGTCGCAGTAAGCCGTCGCTACCATCGTGTATTTCTGCGTGTACGCGAACGTGCTTCCGTCTATCGTCTTTGTTTTCTTCGTTCCAACCTTCACCACTTCGGTGACAGGTTTCTTTACATACTCTGTTTTTATCGCAGTCCGCGATACTTCTTTCCCGTATCTGAACTTGATCCTGTATGTGATATTCGCAGTTCCGTCACTGCCTTTGCTGATGACTTTTTTCGTACCGCGCAGCATATCGTGATCTTTGATCTTTTTCACTTTATGCGCGACCTTTTCATATTTCGTCACAGTTTTGGAAGTGATCCTGCCTATATTGACTGTCATGCCGTCAGTCACTTCCGTGTCGAGTCCCGGCGATATCTCATCGGCGCTGCTTACGGGAATGCCCTGAAGTTCCAGAGCTTCGCTGACCTTCATCGGTATCACGTGGGCAGTAATGCTTCCGCCGTCGACATTGATGTGTATCGTCACGGCTCTTGTCACTTTTATGACTTCCCCGTCGCTGACACTCGCTGTGAGTGAAGGACTGACAGTATCGCTGCTGTCCGTCTCCACACCGGCATCTTCCAGTACTCCTTCGACAGTCCCGGCCTTCGTCGTGACCGCCAGCCGGCTTCCATCGATATCAATGATGACCGATATGGTCTTCATATTATTCTTTCCGAGCGGTGAACTGTTTAAATCCAGATCCGTCGTCAGGGCGAATACATTTTCAGATGACTCTTTTTCGAGCATCTCCGCATCCGCAGCAACAGACTCTTTTGCTCTGAGCACTCCGCTTGCTTTTTTCTGTATGTCCGATAATGAGAGTACATCGCTGATCTTATCCGCAACATATTGCTGCGAACCGGCAGTCACTTTCGTCTGATCCCCGGCCATCTCCTGGGCTACTGCCGCAGTTATGTGGGTATCGGTCCCGGTAATGCCCTTGGCGTCTTCATAAGATACATATCCTGTGCAGACGATCGCTGCCAGCAGGATCACTAACGTGCAGATGATTTTGCTGCATCGTCGGGGTGTTGTTTTCTCCATGATATCCTGTCTCCTTTCAATATATAAAAAAGAGCGTAACCAAATTTGGTTCGCTCTATGTATATAGAGTATCGGCGAAACCGCATAAAGTCAAGGTTTCAGCCATTTTCAGAATATTTTACAATCGTTTGGAAGTTCAGTGTAAATCCCGGAAACCGCATAATTTCAACATTTTTCAAAACCGCCGCCGGCGGTCAGTTCACGATATCTTCACAGGCGTCCGAACCCCCAAATCATGGAAATTACTGCATGATTTTACTGCAAAATGTGGGAATGATAATTCAAAAATCATTCAGATTTGCGGTTCTTCATCCACTCCCTTGCGGCGTCGATTATGTGTTCATTAAGGCCCATCATCCGGGCGATATTGATTGCTTCGTGCGGCACATTGCCGCTGTCCTCAGCGTCATATATAAATCCGTGGTCCATCCTGGCCGCGATGGCATCGATCACTTCTTTCTGCGAAACGGCATTCGTGATGTCGAGCTGCAGCTTCTCCGCATCGGCCGGATCTATGCCTGCCGTACGCATATGATGTATGCCTGCGGCGGCATCGCCCGGCATTCCCACTTCGTAATGTGTCGTTATTACAGTAATAGCTTTTTTATCTTTCATGAAGTCCATGACGCCTCTGGTGATCGCGCTGCCCTCCTCGGGATTCGTTCCGCTCGCTATTTCAGCGACCATCAGCAGGGTCCTCGGCGCGCCTCCCGACATAACCCTGGCCAGTTCGCTCATCTCAGCTCCGAACGAAGACAGTCCGTGCGCAAAAGACTGCCTGTCATCGGTTATCATCTCGATGCAGGATGAAAGGCCGATCTCGGCCCTTCTGCACGGCACGAAGAACCCGTACTGCGCGAGTATGGCTGTCTGAGCCGTCAGCTTGACGGCCACGGTTTTTCCGCCCATATTCGTACCGGTAATATATGTGACGCCCTGTCCAAATTCCATCGACACAGGTTTGTATGCTCTCTCCTGTTTGCGCAGGATCGATTCCACCATAAGATTGCGGCCTGCTTCGATCACGATCTTCTGTTCCTGCAGTATCACAGGTTTCACGCATCCGTGCGCCCTTGCATACACGGCTTTGGCCAGCGCCAGATCGAACTGTCCTATCTTGCGGCAGTTCAGGAATATCAGTTCGCGGCTGTCGTATATCTCTTCTGACAGTCTTTCGCGGACAGCATTTTCCTCAGCTTCTATCTTATTGGTGATCCTGTCGATCATCGCCTTGAGTTCGAGCGACCGTTCGGTGTCTTCCATGCGGAAGAACGCGCTCGATGTGTCCGAATCGACCTGCTTCATGATGCCCGACGCTCTCAGATGCCCTATCATGATATGATCCGATTTAGCTATCATCGCTTCATATGACGGCTGCAGCTTCACACCGTATAACTCCAGGACTCTGTCAGCCGTTTCCTGCTGCCATTGCCCGAGTTCCTCCCGGAGCGCGCTGCGCTCAGCGCGGAGATCTTTCAGAGTATCCGAAAACTCATCATAAATATAAAAATCCGGTTTCCTTTCACCGCGCGGATCCAGCTTATCCAGCAGCCCGGAAACATCTTCGGGAATAAATTCTTCCGGTATATCTTCATCACCGATAATATCCCTCAGTCTCCACATCTGCAGAAGCAGCCTCTTGATACGGAACAGCTCTATCATCGACAGAGCGGAATCACGGCTGTTTTCAACCGCCTGCGAAACATCATTGATATCATGAAAAACGCGTATATATATGTAGCTTACTTTTCTGCCGTCCGCTTCCAGGAAATCTTTCACTTTCTGAACGCGGGCCAGCTCCTCTCTCAGACTGTCCTCATCGCCGGGCATGAACGGAGTGCCGGACATTACTGCCTGAAGAGCATCACGTCCGAACGGCGTCCCCATATTAAGGTGTGAGATCACAAAGGAAAATCCTGATTCCTCCTGTGTCCTGCGCGAGGCGAACACTGTCATGTCATGCTTGAATCTGATTGTCATTCTGTTCCGCCTCCCTGACGTCGATAACCGGTATGCGCGGGATCGCCCTCACCAGTCTTTCTCTGAACTCTGCCGGATCGAACGAATAGCCTCCCGGCGCGTAAGGGTTCATCGTGATCGCCGCGACATTGATATTCCTGAGCACTTCGACTTTCATCCCCCGCATGGAAAGCTCCGCCCACGATTCGGAATCCATCATTATATCTGTCGGATCGTTGACGACGAAAGTGAACTGCGAGAGATTGTACATACTGATGTCTCTGACTATTCCCGGTGTGAAAACACCCGGGAAAAAGATGTAACGGACTTTCGAGTCCATCACGCTGTCCAGATATTTCACGCCCCCTATGCTCGATTTGAGATAAAGTTTCTCAACGTCATAAGCAGGCCCGGCGTTTTCCGCCACACCCATGTATTTTCTCAGCACCAGGATCCTCCCGTGCTCATGCTCTTTCTGAATTATGCTCGCCGCGTCTTCATCGGCCAGCTGCGGCAATGTGTACATCATCGCCATATGAGCTGTCTCTCTGACAGCCTTGTCGATGAACGGCGAGACGACAGCCCCGGTGCAGATAATAGAAGCGTCGGAGGTGTCGGCATATACCGCTCCCCTGCCGCTCAGAGAACTGTCGATAAGGATCAGCCCCGCTCCGAGCTCAGCCATTTCTTCGCAGACCGCTTTGCGGTATGATGCGGCAATAGGCCCGGCCACCGTCACGTATCCCGGCTCCGCGATGCGGCAGATAAGGATATAACCCAGCGCCGTCGGGTAATTGGTCATGCGCAGGATCTCCAGACCAGCATCCGCTTCGTCAAAAAGCTGTGCCGGCACGGTTGCCAGCATTCCTTTCGGCATCCAGTATCTCGGCCTCACCGAAGGATCCTGACTGTCGAGCCTGACGCCGCCGGATCCGGATGCTGTAATACCCAGCGTCAGATTCCCGGCCGCCGCGGCATTTATGAGGTACGACATTGTCGAATACTTGCCTGCCGACCTCGTCATCTGCATGATCGACACATTCATATACTGACCGATCAATTCATTCAATAACTTCATCAGATATTCCTCAGATACTCGATTTCTTTTTTCGTAAGCTTGCGGTAATGTCCTTCCGCCAGACGCGAGAGGTAGATATTGCCCATCGAGATCCTCTTCAGCTCTCTGACATTGCAGCCTACCGCTTCGAACATTTTCCTGACCTGTCTGTTCTTGCCCTCATGTATGGTGATCTCCACCTCGTGATGATGCGGATGCTCCTTGATGATATTGACCTCGGCCGGGCTCGTAACAAACCCGCCGATATCGACGCCGTTCCTGAGCTTCCACAGACTGTCCTTCGAAAGATTGCCCGTGACCATGGCGCTATAAGTCTTCGTCACCTCATGACTCGGATGCATCAGGCGGTTCGCGAGTTCCCCGTCGTTCGTCATTATCAACAGTCCCGTCGTATTGTAATCCAGTCTGCCTACCGGATATATCCGCTCCGGTATATCAGTAATAAGCTCCATCACCGTACGCCGCCCGCGGTCGTCGCTCGTTGTAGTCACGTACCCGCGCGGTTTGTTCAGCAGAATATATATCATTTCAGATACCGGCTCGATGATTTTTCCGTCGACTTCCACGACATCGCCCTCTGCGACATCGTATCCCGGCTCCGACATTACTTTGCCATTTATCCTGACTTTGCCCGCCAGCGTCAGCTCATCGGCCTTCCTGCGGCTGGCCGCACCTGCGTGCGAAATGTATTTATTAAGTCTCATTTCAGTCTCCTCTTCATATCATCGATTCTACCATACCGCAGAACGATTTGGGTGGAAAAATGCGTCTCCATGATATATAATTTATAAATGTCGATAGATAGGAGAAGAAATGGCATATAAAGTCAAACTCAATGCTTTTGAAGGCCCGTTCGATCTGCTCGTATACCTCATCGAAAATGCGCGTATGAGCATATACGACATAAGGGTCTCCGAGATCACAACTCAATATATCGAATATCTTAACGAAATGCAGAGGCTCGACGTAAACATAGCCTCTGAGTTTATGGTTCTGGCAGCAGAGCTCATCGAGCTCAAATCGAAGATGCTGCTTCCTCACGCTCCGGTTTCCGAAGACGGCACATACGAAGACGACCCGCGCAGCGAACTCGTTGCTAAACTGCTTGAATACAAACGCTTCAAAGCCATCTCCGAAATGCTGCGTTCCCGCGAAGAGGAAAACCGCCGGATATATACAAAACCGCAGGAAGACATTTCCGAGTTCACTGACAGCCCCGACGAGGTACTGACGCTCAGCATGCCTCAGTTCGCCGCGGCCTTCAATCTTTTTATCGAAAAAAAGAAAAAAGTGCAGCTCATCCAGGATCATTACCAGCGCATCGAAAGGCAGAAGATCAGCGCCGAACAGCGGGCGGGATTCATTAAATCGCTCTTCGTGCTCAACGGGTCGGAAGCAGTCGACACCGGCCGCGTCGTGCCGTTCAACGATCTTGTTCCTGACAAAAACGACAAATACGACATGGCATTGTCCTTCACGGCAATGCTCGAAATGATAAAGCAGCGCCGGCTCACGGCGCAGCAGGCGTCCCTGTTCGCGGAAATATTCGTCAGGGCCACAGAACGTCTAAATAAAGAGGAGAATGATAATGACCAGCAGACACTCGATTAAATCAGCTTTTGAAGCGATGATGTTCATCTGGGGCGAGCCTCTGGAGGCCAAAACCGCCGCAGATGTCGTCAACATCACCGAAAAAGAAGCCCTTGAAGTATTTGCGGAACTAATGGCAGATTATGATGCCGACGGCCACGGCCTCCGCGTCAGACAGATAAACAAAAGCTTCCAGTTTATTACTGCGCCTGAAAACTCAGAGTACATAGAAAGGCTCTGCACGCCGGTGAAAAAAAGAAAGCTCAGCCAGTCAGCACTTGAAGTCCTGGCGATCATCGCCTACAAGCAGCCGGTCACCAGAGGTCAGATCGAAGCAGTCCGCGGCATCAAATGCGACCGCGTCGTCGAAGGTCTCGCCGAAAAGGGCCTCGTCGAAGAAAAAGGCCGCTCAAACGGCATCGGCCGTCCTATACTGTACGGGACCACTGATCAGTTCCTGCAGTTCTTCGGGTTCTCATCCCTAAAAGAGCTGCCTGACATCAGCGAGCTCGAAAACGAGATCGAGGTGCCGGAAGGCGCCGAAGACAGCGTCAGCCTGAACCAGATCAGCTTTGGCGACATCGAATCCGAAATCAAGAGCAGCGTCAGGGCAGACGATTCTGATACACCTGACGACACAGCCGACGGTACCGGTTCAGATCAGTAAGCATCAGACATTCCCGGAATTCAGCAGGGCTCCGCACAGGGATATTTTATTTCCCCGCGTAAGCCCTGTTTTAGTTCGTTATACTTCTATTCCCGATCTGATTGCCTCTCTCAGCCCTCCGAAAATGCCGAAATTGGAACGTTCCTTGATCAGCCTCAGTCCCTGCTGATACGGCGGCTTCACAATGCCGCGTTCGGTTATTACTGCAGTAATAAGAGTATGCGGTGTGACGTCGAATGACGGGTTGTACGTTTTCACGCCTTCCGGCGCCATCGGTTTTTCGTACCACATCTTATATATCTCTTCGCCGTCCCGCTCTTCGATCACGATATCCCTGCCTGTTTTTGTACGGAGATCTATCGTCGAGCACGGGACAAACATGTAGAACGGTATTTCATAATAATTGGCCAGCACCGCGACCGCGCTCGTGCCGATCTTGTTCGCTCCGTCGCCGTTGGCCGCCATCCTGTCGCAGCCCACGACGACTGCGTCGATTTTGCGCTGCTGCATGAGTGTCGAGGCCATATTGTCGCAGATGAGAGTAACATCCACACCGGCTTTCTGCAGTTCCCATGCCGTCAGCCGGGCTCCCTGAAGCAGCGGTCTGGTTTCGTCAGCGTAGACATGGAAGTCGTACCCCTTTTCATTGCCGAGATATATCGGTGCCAGACAGGTGCCGTACATGGCAGTGGCCAGACTGCCCGCATTGCAGTGCGTCAGTATGCTCATGCCCGGTTTGAGAAGTGTCAGGCCGTGCTCGCCCATCGAACGGCACGCGGCAATGTCATCTTCTCTTATTCTGACAGCTTCTTCTCTGAGCTTTGCCAGTACATATTCCACTTTTCCGGATTCGCTCCCCGCTGCCTCCTGCGCGGCGCTCTCCAGACATTTCTCCATCTTATTAAGCGCCCAGGCAAGATTGACCGCAGTCGGCCTGGCTGAACCGATGATTTTTTTCTTTTTCGCGAATTCATCGAAAAGGTCAGCCATGGTCCCGATTGCCGCCGTACGCATGCAGGCGTAAATCCCGATCGCCGCCGCAACACCAATAGCCGGGGCTCCTCTGACCCTCAGACTTCTGATCGCCTCGCAGACATCTTCGGCTTTATCGAGTTCGAGATAATGTTCCTCCCCCGGAAGCAGCGTCTGATCAAGTATAATTAATTTATCATTGCCCATCATCACGGGCTCAATGAACGTCATATCCAGCTCCTCTTTCATACAATAAGATAAGGAAATTATATCACTGCCGGGCAATACGGGCAATTGACACTTGCCGCGGCCGTATGCTACAATTTTCTGAGCACCCGGGAATGGCACAGAAAGGAAAACATGAAAATCGATTTAAGCCGAAAAAAGCAGGCAATGGCCGGACTCATATTTATCGTGGTCCTCTGGGGCCTCGATTTTGTTATGCTCGATTATATCCTGAGATCTGTTTCAGCTCCGATAGTAACCTTCGTGCGCATGGCCGTCGCAGCCGTCGTATCCACGATATATGTCATTACTGCGGAAAAAGGCTGGCACATCAAAAACCATACAGATATGTTCCAGCTCATCCTCTGCGGCGCGCTGGGCATGGGCGTCTACTATACGATAGAATCAGCCGGCATTTCCATGACATCCGGACCTGTTTCTTCGCTGATAATGTCGACCGTTCCCGTACTCGGCATGATAGCGGACAGGATTATTTACGGCCGAAAGATAACCGCTGTAAAAGTAATCGGGATCATCGGCTCGATCGCCGGTGTGGCCATGATCGTCCTGTTCGGCTCCGAAGGGGTCATAGCATCGCTGCCCGGCATCCTGGTCATGATCGTCGCCGCTCTCCTCTGGACCGGATATATTATCGTCATAACACCTGTCACGAAAAAATGCACGCTCGCAGCCTTCCTTTCGGTGGCATTCACATCCGGCGCGGCAGTCTGCGCCGTCATCTGTCTGATCCAGTCGTGTACGACAGGGCTCATGTTCCATCCCGACTTCAAGGTATGGCTCATCATGATATTTTCCTCACTGATCTGCATACTGTTCGGCGAGATCATCTATGTCAATGTCATCAAAACGCTCTCTATTACCACGGTAACTCTGGCGAACGACATGCTGCCGCTTTCCACGATAATATTCTCGTTCCTGGTGTTCGGCCAGACCATGTCGCCCCTGCAGCTTGCAGGCGGTTTGATCATCATCATAAGCGTCTGCATAATTACTGTGAAAGAATGACGCCTTCCGTCATGTTCAGCAGAACCGGATCCCGGAAGCGGGGGATATTGAGCCGAAAGCTGGCAAAGCAGCGCGTGCCTGAATATCTTGATTTGATGATAAGCAAGGTTTGTTTGTGATGCTGATTTTCAAGAATGCAGAATCTGCACCAACAAAGCTGTAAAAAACGGCGCCGGGTCGATCCCGTGCGCCGTTTCTGTTATTTGCTTCTCTAAGGCCTTGCCTGTTGCTGCGTTATAGAGTGTTGATCTTTTTCGTGCCGGCCTCGTATATTGTGAGTCGGGTGACAGCTCTGCGCAAAGCAGCTTCTCTTTTGAGCTGCTCTGCTTCATCCTCTTCGGGATTGTCCGCCAGCCACTTCTCGGCACGCTCTTTAGCGATCTGAGCTCTGTTCGCATCTATATCCTGGGCCCATTCGGCCGCGTCGGTATAGATTACGATCGAGTCCTTTACATCTATAAAACCGCCTGCAACAGCAGCTCTCAGATATTGGTCTTTATCTTCTTCCTTAATCCGGAGCTCTCCGATATCCAACAGCTTCGTAGCCCACTGGTGGCCCGCCATGAAACCTTCGTCACCCGTCAGTGTTCGGCAGATGACCAGTTCGACGTCGCCCTTATAGAAAAGTTTTTCAGGTGTGATGACTTCCACCGACACCAGATTTTGTGCCATTCTTGCCATTGAAACAGCTCTCCTTTACAATGATTTACGCTTCAGCCTGTTCTTCAGCCGGGGCTTCTGCAGTCTTTGAATCGGCAGGCTTTTCAGCTGCAGCCGCAGCCGCTTTCCTGCTGTTCTCGTACTTTTCAACTACTTCGTCTATGCCGCCCGCAAAGAGGAACAGATCCTCAGGGATATCGTCGTGCTTGCCGTCAAGAATCTCTCTGAAGCCTCTGACTGTCTCGGCAATAGGTACATATTTACCTTCCATGCCTGTGAACTGTTCAGCAACCGAGAACGGCTGCGACATGAATCTCTGGATCTTTCTGGCTCTGTTAACAACGAGTTTGTCAGCGTCGGAAAGCTCATCCATACCGAGGATAGCGATGATGTCCTGCAGGTCCTGATACTTCTGAAGCACCTGCTGAACGTCTCTTGCTGTCTGATAATGCTCCTCGCCTATGATGAGAGGATCCATGATCCTGGATGTCGATGCCAGAGGATCTACAGCCGGGTAGATACCGAGCTCTGTAATACTACGCGAAAGTGTCGTCGTAGCATCCAGATGTGCAAATGTCGTCGCAGGAGCAGGGTCCGTAAGGTCATCGGCAGGTACGTATACGGCCTGTATCGATGTTACCGAGCCCTTCTTCGTCGAAGTGATCCTCTCCTGAAGAGCGCCCATCTCCGTTGCCAGCGTCGGCTGATATCCTACGGCTGACGGCATACGGCCGAGCAGCGCGGATACTTCCGAACCGGCCTGCGTGAATCTGAATATATTGTCGATAAAGAGCAGTACGTCCTGTCCTTCAACATCTCGGAAATATTCAGCCATCGTAAGTCCCGTAAGAGCAACTCTCATACGAGCCCCCGGAGGCTCATTCATCTGTCCGAATACCATGGCAGTCTTAGTAATAACTCCGGATTCGATCATTTCGTAATACAGATCGTTTCCTTCACGCGTACGTTCTCCTACGCCCGCGAATACCGAGATACCGCCGTGCTCTCTCGCGATGTTCGAGATAAGTTCCTGAATAAGTACCGTCTTGCCTACTCCGGCGCCGCCGAAGAGTCCGACTTTTCCGCCTCTCGTATAAGGGGCGATCAGGTCGATTACCTTGATACCTGTTTCAAATATCTGTGTTGTTGTATCCTGATCCTCAAATTTAGGAGCAGGTCTGTGTATGGATGCTCTTTCCTTTGTCTCGACAGGTCCCTTGTCGTCGATCGTCTCGCCTATAACATTGAAGAGTCTTCCGAGCACTTCTTTGCCTACAGGAACGGCGATCGGGCCGCCTGTATCAACAGCTTCCATACCTCTCTTGAGTCCGTCTGTCGAGGAAAGCGCAACGCATCTGACGACATCGTCGCCTATGTGCTGTGAAACCTCTGCAACAATCTTTCTGCCGCCGAGCATTATCTCGATAGCATTGTCCAACTGAGGCATTTGCTCCGCGTCGAACTTGATGTCTATGACAGGCCCTATTATCTGATGTACTTTACCTGTGTTCACTGTATAACCTCCAAACTAACTAAGTGCTTCCGAACCCGAAACAACTTCTATCAGCTCATTTGTGATAGCAGCCTGTCTCGCCCTGTTATAGTAGAGCGAAAGATCGCCGAGCATCTCTCTCGCATTGTCCGTAGCATTCTCCATGGCCATCCTTCTCGCAGCATGCTCGCATGTTGCGGATTCGATGATAGCGCCATAGAGCATCGTTTCCATATATTTCGGCACGAGATAGTTGAAAACATCTCCCACCGATGGTTCATATTCGACTTCCTTGTTCTGCTTCATAACTTCCGGATCCAGATCAGCGCTGAAAGGAAGCAGCTGTACCTTTGTCGCCGCCTGCTCGAGCTGGCTCAGATAAGACGTATAGACGAGGACAACTTTATCTATCTCTCCCTTATCGTACATCTCGATGATAGGCGAACTGAGTTCCTGTGAGTCGAGGAACGTGAAATTCTCAGGCGGCGTCGCAACATCCTGACAGATGGTATAGCCCCGCTTGGCGAAATGATCGCGTCCCCTCGTGCCGATCGTAAACAGCAGCGGATTCTCATCTTTGGCCATTTCCTCTTCGGCGATCTTGATTATGTTCGAGTTGAAACTCCCGCATAATCCTCTGGAACTTGTGATTACGATATAGCAGGTATTGTGTATTTCCCTGCCTCCCTCGAGATATTTCTCCGGCACCTCACCGGTGTTGTTGAAGATCTCGGCTATCGAATCCGTTATGAAATGCAGATACTGATTTGATTTTTCAAAGGAGGTCTTGGCTCTTCTCAGCTTCGCTGCGGAGACCAGTTTCATAGCATTTGTGATGTGCTCCATGCTTGTTACAGATCTTATTCTTCTTTTGACTGCCTGAAGATCACTTGATGCCATAGTCTCACCTCCTCACTTATTTTTCTTCCTGATCGCCCATGGCCGCCAGTACTTCATCTTCATGTTTTACATAGTCTGACTTTGTGAGTGTCTTGAATTCCAATATTGCATCCTTCAGCCTCTCCTCGTTATCCGATGAAAGGTCTCCGGTATCTTTGATTTCGTTTCCTATTTCAGCATGCTGCTCGTCCATAAACTGATAGAACTCCTGCTCGAAATCCTTGATCTTGTCGACAGGTATATCGGCAAGATAATTATTTACGGCAGCATAGATGATCTCCACCTGATGCCATACAGGAATAGGGTGATACTGGCCCTGTTTCAGGATCTCCATAAGTATCGCGCCGTGATCCAGCCTTGCTTTCGTGGCAGCATCGACGTCTGAGCCGAACTGTGAGAAAGAAGCCAGTTCTCTGTACTGAGCGAGCTCCAGCTTGATCTTGCTGGATACCTTCTTCATTGCCTTTATCTGGGCATTTCCTCCTACACGGGATACAGAAATACCGGAATCAATAGCCGGTCTCTGGCCCTGGAAGAACAGATCCGTTACCAGGAATATCTGTCCGTCAGTAATGGAAATTACGTTTGTCGGGATGTATGCCGATACATCTCCTGCCTGCGTCTCGATGATAGGCATTGCGGTCAGTGAACCGCCGCCTTTCTCGTCGGACAGCTTCGCGGCTCTTTCGAGCAGTCTGCTGTGCAGGTAGAATACGTCGCCCGGATAAGCTTCACGCCCTGGCGGACGTCTCAGGAGCAATGACATTGCTCTGTATGCTACCGCGTGCTTTGAAAGGTCATCATAGATGATCAGCACGTGGCCTCCCTTATACATGAAGTACTCGCCCATTGCGCATCCTGCGTACGGTGCGATGTACTGCAGCGGAGCAGAGTCGCTGGCTGTGGCTGATACAACGATCGTATACTCCATAGCGCCTCTGTCTTCGAGTGTTTTTACAAGCTGAGCGACTGTCGACTGTTTCTGTCCGATGGCTACATAAATGCATATGACATCCGTATCCTTCTGATTGAGGATAGTGTCAATAGCGATAGCCGTCTTGCCTGTCTGTCTGTCGCCGATGATCAGCTCACGCTGACCCCTGCCGATAGGGATCATAGAGTCGATGCCCTTGAGTCCTGTCTGAAGCGGTTCCTCAACTTTTTTTCTTTCGATAACACTCGGGGCAACCGTTTCGATAGGTCTGCTTTCTGTTGTTTCTATAGGTCCTTTGCCGTCGATAGGCTGACCCAGTGCATTTACGACTCTTCCTATCATTGCGTCACCGACCGGTACCGATGTTACAGTTCCTGTCGGTTTCACGATATCGCCTTCCTTGATTTCCTCGTCTGATCCGAGTATTACGCATCCTACGTTATCTTCTTCAAGGTTCTGGGCGATTCCATATATTCCGCCGGGGAACTCAAGGAGTTCTCCCGACATGCAGTTATCCAATCCATAGACTCTGGCAATGCCGTCTCCGACTTGTATGACCGTACCGAAGTCTGAAACTTCCAGTTCGTTCTTATAGTCTTTTATCTGTTGCTTGATGACAGCACTGATTTCTTCAGGTCTTAAGTTCATAAACTGCGCGCCTCCCTTCTCTATCTGTTCAATGTGCTTCCCAAATCTTCAAGACGCTTCCTGATTGATGCGTCTATCACTTTTCCGTCGATCATGACTTTTATGCCTCCAATGAGGGAAGCATCCGTCTCATTTCTGAGCTTAACATTCTGGTTGAGAAGTCTTGATGTCTGTTCTTCGATCCTTCTGATGCGTTCGTCGTCGAGCGCGATGACCGAATATACAACTCCGCCTGAAAAGCCCTGTTCCGCGTCGAGCAGTTTTTCAAACTCGCGCACTATCTTCGGGAAATTGCGCATTCTTCCTTTATCTATAAGCACATAAAGGAAGTTCTCCATCTCCTGAGATACGCGGCCGCCGAAGACATTTTTCACGATGTCCTTTTTTCTCGGCGCGGCAACGGTAGGATTCACGAGCAGAGTGTAAAGATCGGGATTCTGTTCGAAAATATCGACAATACCCAGTCCTTCCTCATGTATCGTATCCACCTTGTCTACGTCTTTGGCAGCGCTGAACAAAGCATCGCCATAAGTCATATCTACAGTTATTTCTGCCATCCTGACTTACCTGCCTCTTCTATTACTTGATCAACTATCTTCTCCTGCTCACCGTCAGCATTGATCTGCTGCTCGATGATCTTGCCTGCAGCCATGAGTGCGAGACTCATGATCTCCTGCTTCATGTCCGCCATCGCCTTCTGGCGCTCGCGGTCGATCTGCTTCTCGGCCTGGAGAATTATATTGCTTGCTTTTTCATTGGCCTCTTCTATGATGACCTTGGCATTTGCATCGGCACGGAGTTTCGCCTGCTTGACGATCTCTCTGCCCTCTTCTTCCGCGTGTGCGATCTTCTTGTCATAGTTCGCCATTTTTTCATCGGCCTTGGCATTTACGGCCTCGGCGCTGGCGATCGCATCCACGATGTTCTGCTGTCTCTGCAGCATAAACCCTCTGAGCTTGGCCCAGAAGTATTTCCTGATAATGAGGAAGAGTATGAAAATGTTTAAAAGAATCATTACTGAAGACCAGTTAAGTTCTATCAGTCCTGTATGTAATTCAACCATACATCTTTCTCCTTTCCTGTAACTTGCTTCCCGTTGTAATACGGATCCCTCTTCTTTTTAGAGGAATGGGTTTGCGAATAACAGGATGATAGAGATGATGAGCGCGAAGATACCGGCTGTCTCTGTCAGAGCTACGCCGACAAGCATCGTCTTGAGCAGGGAACCGCCTGCTTCAGGCTGTCTTGCCGTAGCCTCTACCGTCTTACCTGAGTTGTAACCGATTCCGATTCCTACTCCGATCATAGCGACCATCGCTATGCCTGCGCCTATAGCTGACATTGCTGAAATGAAAGCCTTTGCTGTTACTAATGCCATAATTTTGTCCTCCTAATAATATATAATTCCTTTTTGTTATCAACCCTCGTCTCCCGACATTGCATTCGCTGTGAATACCATCGTCAGCATGCAGAACACGAACGTCTGAAGTATCGGTTCGAACATGTCGAAGAAAAAGTTCAGCGGCAGCGGAATGAATATCTGGAAAAATGGGATAGATGAGCCTAATTTTGCCGACAGATTCGCCAGACCGTTATAGGTCAGCGACATAACTACCATGCCCGCAAAGATATTGCCGAAGAGTCGGCAGGCCAGTGTTACCGGGAAAACCGCATCTGAAATGCAGTTGAGCGGGAACATGAAAGCGTACGGTGAACCGAGCTTTTTAGCGTATCCGCCTGCACCATGTACTCTGTTTCCGTTTCCGTGGATCAATATGAACGTGACAAGCGCCAGCGGCACTGTCGTATTCAGATCAGCCGTGATAGGTCTCAGATCTAAAAGGCCGAGCATGCTGCCCAATCCGAGAAAACAGGCCAGAGTCCCGATGTACGGTGCAAATTTGAGATTTTCTTTTCCCATCGCGCCTTCGGTCCAGTTATAGATAAGGTCTACCAGCCATTCAGCCACAGCCTGACATCCATGCGGCACCGTCTGAAGATTCCTGACGGATCTCCAGCAGAACAGCAGGATCAGGAGACTGATGATGAACGCAAAGCAGACAGTCTCAGTAACATAGACATTCCCGACGGAAAAAATCACTCGAGGTCCTAATTGCATATGTATTATTCCTCCTTGTTCGGCCGGTCATTATCCTTTGGAGGCAGGAACTTGTCGCTTCTGTCCCATGAGGGAGGCACTCCCCAGTCGTCATCTTTATCTTCTTCATCATCCCAGTCATGCGGATTATTGAATTTGACATCGTCATCCCAGTCCTTGAAAGGATTCGGTCTTTTTCTGATGCCGTAAAGATAAAACATGGCTATCTGGGTCTCAAAAAACGCTATAGCGCATCCCGCCATACAATGCATGCCCACCTGTATGGCAAGAATAAGCCCGACCGCATAGATCGGAAGCCTTACGCCGTATCCCACGATCACGGGGCCGCGTCTTCGTTCCTCAACCGACTTTTTGCCTGAGTAGACCAGAATTTGAAAATTAATATACGTAATAGCAGTCCCGATACCGAGCCCCGCAAGAAATCGCAGGTCCGCACCAAGGATGAACAGCGAGCCGACGGCTATGATGCCTCCAACTGCCAGACCACACGTCATAATTTCTCTTTTAAATCCACTCAAATCAATCATGTCAATGATAGTATTATACTCTCATGTGATAAAAAGGTAAAGAATTGTTAATTAATAAACGCGAATATTTTGTAATTATTAAACAATTCTGCAGATTGTCGAAAAACCGCATTTTTACATCAGAAATTCTGCTGATTTTTTATGTCTTCGAGCATGACTATCTTGAGGCCCGCCTCTTCGAGCATCTCGACCGCCATCTCATCCGGATAACCGTCCCTGACGACTATGCGTCTGATGCCCGCATTGATGATCATCTTTGCGCAGATAACGCACGGCTGATTGGTAATATACATGGTCGCGCCTTCTATCGACTGCGCCAGCGTAGCCGCCTGAATGATCGCATTCTGTTCCGCGTGCAGAGCTCTGCAGAGCTCATGCCTCTCTCCGCTCGGGATATGATGATCTTCGCGGTAGCACGAACCTCTGTCTATGCAGTGCTCGATCCCCCTCGGAGCCCCGTTGTACCCGGTCGCTATCACATGGCGGTCCTGTACCACCACTGCGCCGACCTGCCTTCTCAGACACGTCGACCTTTTCGACGCGAGTTCAGCCATTTCCATGAAATATTCATCCCAGCTCATTCTGTCAGCCATAAAGATTCCCTCCTATACGCAGAATAATATGCATCAATTATAACACAGGAGGCACAGGAATTGCCTGAAAAATCAATAAAATATCTCTTTTAGATACAGTCCCCGGGGCGGCGCCGTATGACCCGCCTGCGACCTGTCGCATCCGGCTATGATCCCGCTCATTTCAGAAGCCGCCATCCTGCCGCGTCCGATGTCGACAAGAGTACCGGCTATTATCCTGACCATGTTGTACAGGAACCCGTCTCCGGTGATTTCCAGATCGATCTCCCGGGCGCAGGTCCCGTCAGGGAACACAGCTTGCCCTTCGCTGACATCCAGCGCCGATACAGTTCTGACCGTCGTTTCTCTTTCATTGCCGCCCGCTGCCTGAAAACAGGCGAAATCGTGAGTGCCGCAGACTGCCGCCGCGCCTTCCCGCATCGCCGCGATGTCCAGCCTGTCCTTCACGAAGTAATAATAGTTCCTCATGAACGGATCCGGTCCGCACGAATCGACAATCTTATAAATGTAGGTTTTTCCCCGCGAATCGAAGCGCGCATGAAACCCCGCCGGTTTTTCCTCGGCTGCAGTAATGCGTATGCTGTCCGGAAGCGCGTTGTTGACCGCGAACTGTATCCGGTCCGTCGGGATGCCGAACTCCCCGCTGAAGCTCGCGCGCTGTCCGAAGGCATGCACGCCCGCGTCAGTTCTGCTCGTCCCGTCGACAGTCACTCTTTTTCCGCAAACCAAAGAAAGGGCTTTTTCGATCTCGCCCTGTACAGTCGGCCTCCCGGGCTGTCTCTGCCAGCCCGAGTACGGAGTGCCGTCATATTCTATTGTAAGCAGTATGGTCCTCATTATTTCGGAAGTACGATCTTGCGTTTGTCAGGATCTTTAGCCTTTCTGTAGACAGTAAATCTTCTGCCGATGGACTGGACGTAATCGCACTTGAGATAGTAGGCGATTTCATTCGCCGCCGCCTTGCATTCAAGATCCGAACCTTCCTGTATTTTAACTTTGACCAGCTCGCGGTTTTCCAGCGCTCTGTCTATCTCTTCTTTGACCGTCTCTGTGAGACCGGCCTTGCCGATCATAACGATAGGATCGAGATCATTCGCGAGTCCTCTCAGATAACTTCTCTGTTTTCCGGTAAGCATAATTCTCCTCATTTAAAATCCGAAAATCCGGATATGCAATACGATATATATTATTGCAGCCGCGCATACATAAGTGCCGACGGGCTGCACATCGCCTTTCTTTGATTTGTGCGAAAGCGCCCGCGCCCCCGTGACAAGGCCCGACGCCAGCACGCCTGCGACCATTACTGCGACCGCTCCCTGCGGACCCATGATGAGTCCCAGCGCACCGCCGACAGCGATCTCGTTGATGCCCATCAGCGGAGATTTGTGCTGCTCCACCGAATGGCGCCCGGATATGTATCCGTTCCTGTCATGCCACGTTGCCGGGGATGCCTCCCTCTTCAGTGCAAACCGCACGACCAGCCATATTACGGCAGCGGAAATGCATCCCGCCGCGACTCCCCATATGATCATGCGCCATGTGCTGTGGTAGGGAATAAATCCGAATCCTGTCGCAAACAGCATCACCACCAGCTGGTCCGGCATCACACGGTACTTGCCGCATGATAATGCCAGTTCTGTCAGAAGCCATACCGCGCACGCCGCAGGGACCGCATACTGCCAGTCTCTGACCGCCATGAATATCAGAACGATTATGAACGAAGCCGTCATGATATATTTCCACGGATAGCTCGGGATGCGCTGACGGTCGCGGCTGAGTACTTCTTCGGTTGGTTCGCATCCGTCCGGCGTGAACCATTCCGCCGGGATATGGTTGAATCCGTAGACCGCCCCGTTCCCGGCTATGACTCCGACGCCGACCGCCGCGAGTATTTCTATTATTGTTATTATTGCTTCCATTATTACTTGCTGATCTTGAAGCTGCTCTTAAGTCCGACTATGCTGTTGAATACTTTTTCAGCGGCCGTTGTCAGTTTTTCATCGGCAACGTAATAGCCGTGACGGAAGAACTGGAATCTTTCTCCTGGTACAGTGTCGAGTATCGACGGTTCCGCCATGCAGACGCGCTCCGTGACCGAGTCCTCGTTGAACTCCTGATCTGTGACATTGCCGTTTTCATCGACGACATCCCTCATCAGATAGTCATAATCCCTGACTTTGATCTCTACAGCTGTCGCGGCGTCGACCCAGTGGATCGTCCCCTTGACCTTGCGTCCTGCGAATCCGCTGCCAGATCTTGTTTCGGGATCATATGTGCAGTGCAGTTCCTTTATCGAGCCGTCTTCATTCTTGATGACTTCTTCGCATTTTACAAAGTATGCGCCCTTGAGACGTACTTCATTGCCCGGGAAAAGCCGGAAATACTTCTTCACAGGCACTTCCATGAAGTCCTGTCCGTCGACATACAGCTCGCGGCTGAATGGAACATTTCTCATGCCCATTTCCGGGACATTCCTGTTGTTTTCCATTTCGCATTCTTCGGTTTCGCCTTCCGGATAATTCGTGATGACCACCCTGACCGGATCGAAAACCACATTTCTGCTCGGTACTTTTTCCTGCAGGTCTTCACGAACGCAGTGCTCGAGCAGTTCCACCTCTACCAGCGAGTTGGCTTTTGCCACTCCGATGCGCTCGCAGAAATCGCGTACCGCTTCAGGCGTATATCCGCGTCTTCTTATGCCGGCAATGGTCGGCATCCTCGGATCGTCCCATCCGTCTACGGAGCCGTCATCGACCAGCTTCTTGAGGAGTCTCTTGCTCATCAGGAAATGCGTGAGGTTGAGACGTGCAAACTCTATCTGCTTCGGCGGGTCAGGCCACCAGCCCACTTCTCTGATCGACCAGTCGTACATCGGACGGAGGTCTTCGAACTCGAGCGTGCATATCGAATGCGTCACTCCCTCGATCGCGTCCTCCAGAGGATGCGCAAACGCGTACAGCGGATACACGCACCACTTGTCGCCGGTGTTATGATGTGTCGCTCTTTCTATTCTGTATATTATCGGGTCTCTCATATTGATATTAGGAGACGCCATGTCTATCTTCGCCCGGAGGACCATCGATCCGTCCGGATATTTTCCGTCTCTCATTTCATGGAATATCCGCAGACTTTCTTCCGCAGGACGGTCGCGGTAAGGACTGTTCTGTCCCGGTTCCTTGAGTGTGCCGCGCTGTGACTTTATTTCCTCATATGACTGTTCATCGATGAAAGCCTTGCCCTTCTTTATGAGTTCCTCTGCCGCCTCATACATCTGATCGAAATAATTCGATGCCCAGCAGATCTTGTCCCATTTGAAGCCGAGCCATTCGATATCGCGCTTGATGGCTTCAACGTATTCCTCGTCTTCCTTCTGCGGGTTAGTATCGTCAAAACGCAGATTGCATTTTCCGCCGTACTTCTCCGCGGTCATGAAATTGAGGCATATCGACTTGGCATGCCCGATGTGCAGATATCCATTCGGCTCCGGCGGGAACCTCGTCTGTATTTTTCCGCCGTAAGTGCCGGCTTCTATGTCTTCATCAATAATATTGTGAATAAAGTTCGATTCCATTTTTCTGATCTCCTCGTGAAAATATTTATACTTCGTTATTATAGCATAACTTTGGCATCCGTACATAATAAAGTGCGGCAGGACTCCGTCCCGCCGCCTTGTATCAGTTTTTCTTCGTTTTGCTGCCCGAGCATCTGTCTGCGATGTAATCCACGACCTCCTCTTCCGGCATGCCGAGCGCCAGGCTCAGTTCGGAATACAAAGTCTTCTCCGCTTTTTCCATAAAGCGCTTGTCTATCGAGCTCTGTGTCTTTCCTGCGCCCGCGTCGCTTTGTCCCTTAGCGTAAATGGATTTGATGAGTTTTACGAGGTCTTCACACTCATGTGAATCCATAAACTCTTTATAAAAATCAGAGCGTACACGCGGACTGGAAATGTAACAGACTTCTCCGTCGATCGTAGGGATGGCTTCGATAAGCTCCTCCGCTTCCTCGCGTCCTATGATCGGGCGCATAAATATTTTGGTGTCTGTCGGAATATAGATAGTTTCCGTACTTCCCACCGGGCACAGCGTATAATACGTCTTCCCGCTTTTTTTCAGCGCCGATATTTCAGGAACTCCTACCGCCTCCACACGGCAGACTCCATTGCTGCCATAGATTATGTAGTCTCCAACATTAAACATTTCCCACTCTTCTTTCTTCGCGGACTCATAAGCCGCAGAAGTATTATACCACAAAACGGCCCCGGAAGCACGCACAAATGAAAAGAGCGACAGCCAGCTGAGGCTGTCGCTCATCTCATTTGTGTGTAAGCATTTCTGCTAATTGAGAGGATGAGATATTTATTAGAACGGCTTAAGCCGTATCTAAGCTTGTTGTCGGGTACTTTTCTGTACTCCTGTCCTTTATGTGATTATCTTACTTCCTTTTTCTTAAATCTTGCTGAAATTTTTTAAGTTTATTTATTTTTTTATCCGTTACACACCGCCGTCCGCCGCAGGTACATGCGGGTCCCGGCAGCACTTCGGCGTCACAGCATTACGGCATGGCCGCAGCTCCGCCTCAAGCTTCGAACAGTCTCGTGAATCGTCCTACACGCACTTTATATCCGCGGCTGTCGATCCTGTATCTGTTGTAACGCCTGTATCTCAGGATCGTCCTGAAATAAGCAAGTTTTCTTCTGATAGTTACATTCATCTTCAGTACTTCTCCTTTCTGTTTCTCCTGAACCGGCTTTTTATTTGTCACGCAATGTGTATCAGCACATCTGCAGATACGACATTAGCAGTATCATGTCTTCCCTTCTCACATGTTTAGCGGGATCATTCATTATACCTCCGAGCCGTTCCCATAAAGTAATGCTGTTTTCTGCTCTGGTCTGTTTCATTGCTATGTAACTCATAATCTGCCTCCTTAATGTCTTTTGACAATATCACGATACCGTCTCAACCTTAAAGCAATCTGAAAGCGCCGGCGATGTTACATTTCAGTTATTTTTAAGTCACTGTCTATATATTATAGTGTATAATCGACATAGAAGTGACGGCGGCGTGTAGCTGCTGTGAATTATAAACAAGGAGGACTTCTCTATGAGAGTATTGATTGTGGAAGATGAAGTCAGACTGGCGGACGCTCTGGCGCAGATCTTATCTGAACAGAAATATATGACCGACGTGGTCAACGACGGACTGGACGGACTGGACTATGCCCGGGCCGGCATTTACGATGTAATAGTGCTCGATGTAATGCTGCCGGGAATGAACGGATTCGATATCGCGAAGGAACTGCGGAAAGAAAAGGATCAGACGCCTATCATCATGCTCACCGCAAGGAGCGAGGTAATCGACAAGGTCAAAGGTCTCGACTGCGGCGCCGACGACTACATGACCAAACCGTTCGCGCCCGAAGAGCTGCTGGCCCGCGTGCGTGCACTGACAAGACGCCAGGGCGAAGTTCTGCTTGATGAGCAGTCGTTCGAAGATCTGACGCTCAATCTTTCGACCTGCGATCTTTCCTGCGGGTCCAAATCGATACACCTGAACTTCAAGGAATTTGAAATACTCAAGCTGCTGATGTCCAGCCCGAATTCGGCTGTCACGAAAGAAGACATTATAGTAAAAGTATGGGGATACGACAGCGATGCAACAGACAACAACGTCGAGGCGTACATATCATTCCTGCGCAAAAAATTTCTATTCCTCGAATCGAAAGTCGGCATTACTGCCCTGCGTAAAGTCGGATACAGGCTGGAGGTGCAGGATCAGTGATCCTGAAGAAATAATATGCTTAAGAAATTACAGCACAGAATCATATTGATCAACATGCTGCTCGTCGGGGTCATCATTATCTCCGTCGTTGCGGCTATTTGCGTGAACACGTATCGGGAGGCGGCCAGCAATATTACATCCGCACTCTCAGCTTCATATAAATATTATAAAAACGACGACGATTCGACACCGAACTTCGGCGGAGGCAGCGGCGTCGGCAACGGAACAGGCAACGGCACCCACAGCCAGTGGGACAAAGATCTGGGCCGCGTATTTACAGTCACAGTCGTATGCGATACCGCGGGCTCGATAAAGTCCACGGTAACAAAATTCGGCACAATGGATACGGCTAATCTGCAGACCGCGACCGCGCTCGCTTTCTCATCCGATTCCTCCAGCGGCCGCATCAAGAGCCTCAACCTCGCATATGCCAAGCACATCGATGAAGATAAGGTCGTCATCGTCTTCGCCGACACTTATACGACTTTATCAGCAGCGCAGACACAGATCACCTCATCCGCACTGATGGGCGGTGCAGCTCTTATCATTCTCCTGATGATAAGCATCCTCCTGTCGAAAGTAGTCTGCCGTCCGGTCGAAAAGGCCTGGACGCAGCAGCAGCAGTTCGTGGCCGACGCGTCTCACGAACTCAAAACTCCGCTCACAGTAATACTGGCGAACAACGATATTCTCCTTTCCAAGGGGCATGTCGACAAAACCGTCACCGATCAGAAGCAGTGGGTAGAAAGCACCAAAACAGAAGCCGTCCACATGAAGAAACTCGTCGACAACCTGCTGTTCCTGGCCAGATCCGATGCGGCGGAGGCGGCCAGCCAGAAGATCGTCTTCTCGGAAGTCGTCCTCTCTGATGTAGTAATGGACAGTTATCTTCAGTTCGAACCTGTCGCGTTTGAAAAAGGCGTGCTGATAGACGCGGACATCGAGCCTGCCGTCAAAGTCAACGGCGATCCGACGCAGCTGAAACAGCTCGCGCATATCCTGATAGACAACGCGATCAAGTATGCAGGCGACAACGGCCGCATATTCATCACCGTATCGAAGAACGGTTCGGCAGCCAATTTCTCTGTGAACAACACCGGTCCGGCGATTCCCAGAGAAGATATCAAGCACATATTCGAAAGATTCTATCGTGCGGACAAAGCCCGCACTCAGGGCAGCGGCTACGGGCTCGGTCTGGCGATAGCCAGAAGCATAGTGGAAAACCATCAGGGCATCATCAGCTGCGTCAGCACCGAAGCCGACGGAACTACTTTCACGGCCTCGATGCCGGAAGCGGCAGCCGCAGCATCCGGCAAGTTCAAACGCCAGCCGAAGATAAAACCGTCAAAGAATGCACCGGGCGCAGTCAGCACAGCGGACTCCGCATCGTTCAGATCTGACCGCAGCTCAGATGAGCCGCCGGCGGGAGTTATAGACGCCGACTATGAAGTAGTCGATGACGGCAAAGACACCGGTCTGAAACTCAGTCCCGGCCAGGCGCCTCTTGAGAACAGAAATGCCGGAGCTATAAATAAAAAATAAAACACAGCGGATCGGTATACCCGATCCGCCATTTATTTTCTGAACTTTATATTACGCTATTTGAATTCTTTTCCTGTGAGCAGGGCAAATGCTTCCTTATACTTGTCGATCGTCTTTTCGATGATCTCGTCAGGGAGCAGATAGTCGCTGTCCGGATTAGCTGTCAGCCAGTCTCTTACAAACTGCTTGTCATATGAAGGCTGTGACTGTCCCGGCTTATAGCCGTCGAGAGGCCAGAACCTTGAGCTGTCCGGTGTGAGCACTTCATCGCCGAGTACTACATTGCCTTCTTCGTCAAGTCCGAACTCGAACTTGGTATCTGCAATGATGATCTTCCTCGAACGTGCATAGTCAGCGCACTTCTTGTAGATTTCAATTGTCTTATCTCTGAGCTCTGTCGCATAGAACTCGCCTTTGCCCGGATACAGCTTCTCGAGTACTTCGATCGTCTTCTCGTACGATACGTTTTCGTCGTGATCGCCGATCTCCGCTTTTGTGCTCGGAGTGTAGATAGGCTCAGGCAGCTGATCTGATTCGATCAGGCCCTCCTTCAGTTTGATGCCGCAGACCTCGCCTGTTTTCTGATAGCTTGCCCAGCCGCTTCCTGTAATATATCCGCGGACGATGCACTCTACCGGCAGCATCTCAAGCTTTTTGCACATTGTGCTTCTGCCCTCGAACTCCTCAGTTCTGAAAAACTCAGGCATGTCGTTGACATCCGTCGAGATGAGATCGTTCGGGATGACATCTTCCGTAAAGTCAAACCAGAACTTTGACATCTGTGTAAGGATCTGTCCTTTCTGCTCTACTTTATTCTTCAGAATATGGTCGAATGCCGAGATCCTGTCTGTTGCTACCATGATAAGACTGTCGCCATTATCGTAGATCTCACGTACTTTTCCTGATTTAACCGGTGTAAATTCTTTCATTTCAATACCTCTATACTTTTGATTACCAATAATACGATAGTGATATATTACCACCCCGCGCAGCAAAAATCCACCTGCAAAAAAAACTGCGCCCCGGGGATAATGCCCCGATGCGCAGTCAGTGATCTTTATTAAGTTCCGTGAGCATCCGCAGATCTCACTTTACTCCTGTACTAGTCACAGAGTTCTACAGCACATGATGTTCCCATGCCGCCGCCTATGCACAGTGTAGCGAGGCCCTTCTTTGCGCCCCTCTTCTGCATTTCATAGATCAGTGTGATAAGGATACGAGCGCCGGATGAACCGATCGGATGTCCGAGTGCGATAGCTCCGCCGTTAACGTTGAGCTTTTCAGGATCCCATCCCATTTCCTTGCCTACTGCTACAGACTGAGCTGCGAAAGCTTCGTTTGCTTCAACGAGATCAAGATCTGCAACTGTCCAGCCTGCCTTCTCGAGGCACTTCTTTGATGCAGGAACAGGTCCGATTCCCATGATCGAAGGGTCAACGCCTGCCGATGCATAAGAAACGATCTTAGCCATAGGCTTGAGTCCGAGCTCATCAGCCTTGTCCTTCGACATTACTATCAGAGCTGCTCCGGCGTCATTGATTCCGGATGCGTTGGCAGCTGTTACCATGCCGTCCTTCTTGAATGCAGGTCTGAGCTTGCTGATGCCTTCAGCTGTAACGCCGTCTCTCGGGAATTCGTCAGTATCGAAGATGACCGGATCACCCTTTCTCTGAGGGATCTCAACAGGAACGATTTCGTCCTTGAATCTGCCGGCCTTGATAGCTGCTACTGCCTTCTGCTGTGAAGCTGCTGCAAACTCGTCGAGCTCTTCTCTTGTGAGTCCCCACTGCTCTGCAACGTTCTCTGCAGTAATACCCATGTGATAGTGGTTGAAGATGTCGAAGAGTCCGTCTTTGATCATGATGTCTTCTGCTTCATAGCTGCCCATACGAGCTCCCCATCTTGCTTTATGATCTGCGAAAGGTGTTGTCGACATGCTCTCAGCTCCGCCTGCAACGATGATATCAGCGTCGCCTGCTTTAATGATCTGAGCTGCAAGTTCAACAGTCCTCAGGCCCGATCCGCAAACCTTATTTATTGTCATTGCAGGGATTTCCTTAGGAATGCCTGCAGCGAGTTCGATCTGTCTGGCAACGTTCTGGCCCTGACCTGCCTGAAGAACGCATCCAAGTATGACTTCATCGATCATTTCAGGTTTGATTCCTGCTCTTTCAACTGCCGCTTTAACAGCTGTAGCGCCGAGCGTAACAGCTGATACATTTTTCAGCGATCCGCCGAAGCTGCCGATAGGAGTTCTTGCTGCTGATACGATTACTACTTCTTTCATGTTTTTCCTCCTCTTGAGACAAATGTCTCTAATCTACATTATTGTTTTGGTAATCAGACAAAAACAATATACCGTAAAACATCACTGTTTTCAAGCTAAATCTCTATTTCTGTCACTTTCCGCCGACAGCTTCCCAGGCAACGGGAGCAATAGGAGCAGCTTTTCGGTCGGACTTGAAATTTACGATATATTTTTCGATCATTCTGCACGGTTTGTAGGCCATCTTCGCTTTCCGGAGGTTCGGCAGGTCCATATCTTCTTCCCTGTTGATATACCTGATATACTCCGGAAGATGCGCACAGAACTCCTTCGTGATCGCCGGATAAAGTCCGCGTATCGACGCGTCCGCCTTTTCCACATGACACGTTACAGTTTTGCGGTTCAGCTGTCCGCCGATCGACATAGCCTTCATCTCGCCGTCGATATAGATCGCACCGGCAAAATATCCGACCGTCTCCAGATTTCCCAGCACATCGCCCATCGCCTTCTGTTCCAGTTCGAGCATATGCCTTTCATCAGCCGGAAGATCAGCCTTGCCTTCTTCCCACGAATCCAGGAATTCCAGTGCTTCCTGCGCATCGTCTGAAGTCAGCTTCCTGTATTCGTAAATATAATTCTTGAGGAAGTAATTCAGGTGATTCTTCTTCTGGTGGTACGCCCTGCCCTTGAGCTCCACAAGATCCGTGCGGTGATACATATAGTCATAATTCGCGCGGTCCGAAATATACACGAGCTCATCCGGGAACGCCGCATACAGGGTATCCGTAAGATGATAAGGGATCAGCCTCATTGTGAACAGCTGTCCGGCATCCTCGAAACGCTTTTTGCATTCCAGAACGCATTCCCGCAGCTGAAAGGAATCATACTCGCCCGTCGGGCTGAGCGGCATATTCATAAAATGAACAGTCACGCCCTCCTCCAGCTCAAGATGGCTTATACCTTCCACGCACATATAGCCGTTGATCACTTCCCAGCTGAACTCGTTGATCTCGCGCCACATATACAGCGACGAAAACGAAAGACCGGAAGTCCTGTGATCAACGGCATTGAGATACTGCTCCATTTCGTCCTTGCATCCCAGCGTTACTTTATTTTTAAAAATCATTTTCTCTCTTATCCCTCTTTTCCGGCTACTTGACGATAGCCGATATTTCCTTGAAGCCGGGAGTCTTCGATCCTTCCATCATCTCGAACAAGGCGGCTTCGTATGTAGTAATGACAGCGCCGGCATGTGTCATGCGGCGTTCCGACATCTTTTTGTCGTTCTTGTGTCTCGATTCGATGCAGTCGCTGATGACGAAAACATTGTAGCCCTCCTGCAGCAGTGCGAGCGCCGTCTGCTCAACACATACATGCGCTTCTATTCCGATGAGGATGACCGTTTCCCGGCCGGATTCCTCGAGCGCGTTTCTGAACTCATCCGTCAGCAGTGCGCTGAATGTATTCTTTTCAATAGGAGTGAACTCGCCGAGAGCCTCTTTGACCGGGCCGACCGTTTCGCCGAGTCCCTTCGTGTACTGCTGCGTAACGAGAACAGGCACATTCAGAGCCCGCGCGCCCTTTATGAATTTGACCGCCGTCTCGATCAGTTCTTCACTGTCGTGCATCGCAGGCACGATATGCTCCTGGAAGTCAATAGCTGCTACGATCGCATCGTCTCTCTCGATCATCAGTGCTTTCAGCAATTCCGGTTTTTTCATTTTGTATTCCTCCTTTTAAATCAAATCGATGTTCCACTTTTGCAAACTTTCGATTTTATCATGCGCGGTCGAATCGTACATGATCGGGGTAATGCTGGCATACCCTTCCTGCACGGCTATTACATCTATGGTAATGTCGTCGCTGTCGTACACTATCGGGTCGCCTGCATACCAGTATTCGGTAATGCCGTTGTCATTTTTGTGCGGGGTGAACCATTCGTCGTATTCTCTCCTGCCGATCCTGGTGATCATTGTTCCCTTGATCTCGTCTGCCGGCAGGTTCGGGGTATTGATATTCACTATCATCGACGAATCCATCTTGGCCGCCACTTTCGGATATACCAGCTGCGCCAGCCTGCATGCAGCCTCGAAATGTTCGGGCTTATGCGATGCCACTGACACCGCCACAGAGGGCTTCCCGCAGATCGCGCCTTCCACGGCTGCTCCGACAGTTCCGCTGTATATCGTATCGGTCCCAAGGTTCGATCCTTCGTTGATCCCGGAATACACTATGTCGATATCGATCCCCTGCGAATGCAGATAACGTATGCCCAGCATCACGCAGTCCGCCGGAGTGCCGTTGACCATCATAGCCATTACTGCACCTTCATAGCTGACCTCCGTGATCTGCATCGGTTTTTCCATGGAGATGCTGTGGCTCTTGCCGCTCTGCTGCGTCTCCGGAGCACAGATGTAGATCTCCGCGCCTTCTATCGCGGACATGGCCGTTGTCAGTTCGCGTATCCCGCGTGCCTTTATTCCGTCATCGTTTGCGATCAATATTTTCATGCTTATTCCTTCTCCCTTAAAAATGACTTTGATTATTATATCACATAATGGTATGATTCAAACATCAAAGGAGGTTACACAATGTTTAAATTCACACACTATAATTTCAACGTGCTCGATCTGGACAGGAGCATCGCTTTCTATAAAGAGGCGCTCGGCCTCGAGCCTGCGCGCACCAAGGAAGGCCCGAACGGCAGCTTCAAACTCGTATACCTGCACGACAAGGATACGGATTTCGAGCTTGAACTCACCTGGCTGGCTGACCGCACAGAACCGTACAATCTCGGCGAATGTGAATTTCACCTGGCAATGGCGACACGCGACATGGACGCCGCGCACAAGAAACATGAGGAGATGGGATGCATCTGCTTCGAGAATCCGGCCATGGGGATATACTTCATTACCGATCCGGACGGCTACTGGATCGAGATAGTTCCCTGGAGATAAAAATCATCGTTACTGAATATATAAACCTGCCTGCCCGGGCGGGTTTTTTTCTGTCCTGAAACCTGTCTGATTATTTTTGCGCAAAACTCTTGACACCGACAGGTGCCGGAAGTATATTATAGGCGTAATGGTTAGTTAGTCAAGTAACTAACTAATACGCCGAGCGGATGCAGCGCGCAGTCATCCGGTCCGGCTGAAAGGAAAAGGATATGAAAATCAATTATGAATCTGAGAAGCCTATCTTCATGCAGCTGGCAGAAGAAATAGAAAACGCCGTCATTTCGGGAGCTTTTCCCGAAGGTGAACAGATACCTTCGATCACCGAACTGTCGGCAACGCTGAAAATCAATCCGGCCACTGCCAACAAAGGTGTGAATATGCTGGTGGATGCGGGGATCGTGTACAAGAAACGCGGGCTCGGCATGTTCGTGCAGGAAGGAGCAGTAAAAATGCTTACCGAAAAGAAAAAGAACGAGTTCATTGAAGAACACATAACCGCTCTGGTGGACGAGGCGAAAAAACTCGGCCTCACGAAAAAAGATGTGCTTTCGATCATAGAGAAGCAGTTCGATAAATAGAAGGAAGGATGAAGATACGATGTTAGAAGTCAAGAACCTGTGCAAAACATACAGGCGCAATGAAGCACTCACCGATGCGAATATCCGGTTTGAAGAGGACAAGATCTACGGGCTGCTCGGCAGGAACGGAGCCGGCAAGACGACGCTCCTGGACTGCATCACCGGACGGATATTCCCGACGAGCGGAGAGTCGCTCCTGGACGGAGAACCGACAATTGAAAACGATGCGGCTTTATCGCAGATATATCTCATGGCGGAGCAGACGCTCTTCCCGGAAAGCATGAGAGTGGCGGATGTAATGAAATGGACAAAGAATTTTTATCCGTCGTTCGACATGCAGTACGCGGAAAAGATCTCCAGGGAGTTCGGTCTGGACCCGCGCAGAAAAGTTAAGGAACTGTCGACAGGATATTCGTCGATACTGAAATGTGTCGTCTCGCTTTCCGTCAACACGAAGTACGTGATCTTTGACGAGCCGGTGCTCGGGCTGGACGCGAACCACCGCGAACTGTTCTATACATTACTGCTCAAAAAGTATGCGGAAAAGCCGTTCACGGCAATCATTTCCACGCACCTCATCGACGAAGTGGCCAACCTGATCGAGGATGTCATCATCATCGACCACGGCCGCGTCATGACGCAGCAGCCGTGCGAAGAGCTTCTGGCCAGCGGCTACTCGGTCAGCGGCAAAGCGGCGGATGTGGATGCTTTCATTCAGGGACGCAATGTCCTCAGCATCGACCAGATCGGCGGTCTCAAAACGGCGTGCATTATGGAAAAGCCGGACCGCTCGCAGATACCGCTTGAACTCGAAATCTCGAAGTTGGATCTGCAGAAGCTTTTCGTGCAGATGACGAATACAAAGGAGAGTGTGTGACATGAATTTTAGTACAGCTGCAAAATACCAGTTCCATGATGGAAAGAAATCCCTGATCGTTTTCGGGATCGTCATGGCTTCGCTGCTCGTTATATTCCTTATATTGGCCCTGATTGCTATGGTATGGGTCGATGCCCCTGGCAGCGTCGTCGATTTAGGCACAGCAACAGACGTCAATATCTGGCAGTATATGCAATTCCTCGAAGTAACGTCCGGGTTCTTCCTGGCCGTATTCGGCATGTGCTCCTATAAAGAAAACTTCCTGATGATGACTCAGAACGGCGTATCGAGAAAAACGATATTCCTTTCCCGAGGGGCAGTTTTCGCAGAAGTGGCAGCGCTGGTATTCGCGGGATGCGCCGCATTTTATTACCTCACAATGGTCGTTCTGAAGATAATTACTTCTATCATCGGAGAAAAATACATATTCAGCCTCGCCTTCTGGCAGCCGGGCACCAACCCGATAACGTCAAGCATTGAAGTGATCATTGTATTTATCACAGTCATGTTCGTCGGTTATTTCATCACGGTGCTTTTCTACCGTATGAACAAAGCCGGCAAGATCGCTGTCCCGATCGCACTGCTGATACTGCTCAACACCGTTCCATTAGTCGACAACATGCTTAACAGCGGCAGAATCCTGATGACTGCCGAAAACATCATCAGCTGGGCGGCAAGTACGCCGATCAACGGAATCATTTTCGATCTGATCATCATCGCAGTATTCGGCTGCGCATCATGGCTGATCATGAGGAAAGCTCCGGTGAAAAGAGTAAACTAACGGGATGCAGGACTGCTGTCAGATGACAGAACCGTCAAAGGATCACGCGGCTCATATGACATATAAGACCGGTACGCTGAAATTTCAGTGTCCGGTCTTTTTTTCGATAAAAGAATGGAAACGTCCGGCCGAGGAACATGATCAATGCTGCCCATAATTGAAGCAGTAATACTCTGAACCGGTATTACGTATTATCTGTTGTTGTTCCGGTTTATACGCCGACGACTTCTCCAAGGACCTTGCCTATCGAATCGTGTATCACCAGATCGGCCTGCGAGTCGTACGGAGTCGCATCTCTGTTTATCAGTACGAGATGCTTGCCGCGGAAATAGTTGATGAGTCCGGCCGCAGGATAAACTACCAGCGATGTGCCGCCTACTATCATTACATCAGCATCCGAAATGGCTCTGACTGCTCCCGAGACGATCGTATCATCGAGTGCCTCTTCATAGAGAACGACTACCGGTTTCACGACGCCGCCGCAGGCGTCGCACTTTGGCACAGCACCATCACAGTTCTGCGGATCCAGGACATAATCGAGATCAAAAGACTTGCCGCAGTCCATGCAGCGGTTCTTGCGCACAGATCCGTGAAGCTCGTAGACTTTCTTCGATCCTGCCACCTGATGCAGACCGTCGATGTTCTGCGTAACGACGCCAATAAGCTTCCCTTCCTGCTCCAGTTTTGCCAGTGCCAGATGCGCTTTGTTCGGCTTCGCTTCCGGGAAGATCATATTTTCTTTATAGTATTCAAAGAAGTTCTGCATATGCCCCATGAAATAGCTGTGTGAAATCAACGCCTCAGGCGACATACCGTACTTAGTATTGGCATTATACAGTCCGTCAGCCGAACGGAAATCAGGTATGTTGCTCTCCGTCGATACCCCGGCCCCTCCGAAGAAAACTATCTTTTTGCCGTCATCTATTATTTTTTTAAGCTCTTCATACATGATTTGTACCTCCGATTGTTTTTATGTGAATAATATTTAAAATCAACTCTCTAGATATTCATATATAGAATCTTCAACTTCGTGCTTCATCCTATATAATATGTTAACTATATCAAGTTCCTCGCCTTTATCGTTCTTTATTGTTTTCTGTGCGGCTTTTTCATATATTACTTCGCCCATGTAATAAAAATCTGTACCTTCACCGTCGCTCTTTTTTATAAACAGCGGTATTCGCAAGCCAGATTCTTTGCTGTTTCTTATTGCGATCATTTCTGGTGATTCTAATGTTACTCTACTTCTTGTCATCCAGCTGAAATAATGAGGATCAATGAACTCATCTTCGTACTTCGTGCTTGACGATATATCTTCTTTTTTATTATATGTTACAAAGATAGGACATGTATTATGCTTAACTCTGTATCCAAATATCGTTCCTTCTTCATTTTTATCCCAGTTCAATATCCTGCAGGCATCTTTTCTTGAATACTTACTATATAATATAAAGCCATTATCGAACAAGTTTGCCTCATAATTTTTTTCAAACCGGATAAAATCATATTGAATCATATCGTTCAAATACTCATACAGCACTCCTGACGAAATTTCAGAACGATAACTGCCGCTCATAACTATTACCCCGTTTTGAAGCGCAACGTTTTCTTTGACGCCATATTGCTTCAATGAATCCTTTTTTATGAATGTGCCATTCAGCATATTTGTTATTGAGCCAAATGTCTTCTCATCGATTGTGAAACCGAATCTGGTATCTGTTATATTATTTATGTCGTCGAAACTTACATGACCTTTTTGTATCAGTAATGCTAATGCGATACCATCTATGCATCTTTTCCCATTAAGTATCTCTTTCGAATAAAATTCCAGAAGCTTCTTTTCTTCCAGACTCATTTCTCCCGCCGCTCTTTTATCAGCTTTCTGTACAAATCCATAATATGAATTGGCTTTTTCAACAAATGCATATGGCTCTCTTGCGCCAATATCAACGAAATCTCTCATCATAGGTTTTCTTCCCAGTTGATATTTTACTAGCTCATAACTCTTCTTTAAATCATAAAAGCCATTAATACTCGCTTTGTCAATAGCAGCATAAATTTTTTCTTTTGTAATGCTGTCAAAGTCAACTGTCGAACAGCCGGGTATCATACGGTTCCCGTTATTGACCAGTTTGCGGATCGTATCTTTATTATATGATCTGTCTCCATATAATGCGATCGGGATCATATAGTTATTGGAGTAATTGCCGATAAAATCAATTACCGTAAGATACTCTTTTTCAATATGTTTCCTCAATCCTCTTCCAAGTTGCTGCACAAATACAATGGCAGACTGCGTCGGCCGCAGCATTATTACCTGGTTCACAGTAGGAATATCCACGCCTTCATTAAAAATATCGACCGTTAGAATATAATCTAGATGATCTCTGATTTCATTCTGTTCCAGCCTTCTAATAGCCGTTTCACGTTCATCTTGAGTTGATTTCCCGGACAATGCAACAGTTTTATATCCCTTCTCATTCAGTTTTTTTGATAGTTCTTCAGCTTCTTCCGTCCTGCTGCAGAAAATAAGACCTTTTACTCTTTCACCGTCGTGCCCGTAAAACTCAGCTTTTTCAATTATCTGATGAACTCTTTCATCGCAAATCAGCCAGCGGAAATCTGTGTTTTCATCGAGCAGTCTTCCGTCGACAACAATTTCGCTGACTCCGTAATAATGAAATGGCACCAGCATGTTTTCTTCCAGTGCCTTATTGAGTCTGATTTCATATGCGACATTATGATCGAACAATGAAAAAATATCATAATCATCAGTACGCTCCGGAGTGGCAGTCATGCCGAGCATGAATTTCGGCGTAAAGTAATCAAGTATTTTTTGATATGTCGGCGCGCCGGCGCGATGTACCTCATCGATCAAAATATAATCAAACTCATCTTTGTCAAAAGAATATAGCGTGTCATCCCTTGCTAACGTCTGGATAGTTGCGAAAACATATTGTGCTTTCGTCTCACGTTTCCCGCCGGTGAGAAATCCCGCATCAATATCATACCCCAGAATTTTTCTGAAGCTTGCCATTGAGGCTCTTGCTATATCTTCTCTATGAACTATATACAAAAACTTTCGTGGAGAATATTCCTTTACATCAAAAGCAGAGAGATATGTTTTTCCGGTTCCTGTCGCAGAAATCAGCAGCGCCTTGTTTTTACCGTCTTTTCTCAGCGCCTGTATTGCCCTCAATGCTTCAACCTGCATTTTGTTTGGATTGATCCGTCTGAATGGAATAACCTTTTCGTCTTCTTCGGCAGATTTCCTGTTGGCCCGTTTTATACTCTTATATAATCTCTCATAGGTATCTACCCATGGTTCATCCACCACAGTTGCATTATCGAAAGTATAATCAAACTCTCGAATAATGTTCTGCATTACTGTACCCTGCTCCAGTGAAGATAGCTTCACATTCCATTCCTTGTTTGAACTCAGTGCATTCTGAGTCAAATTGCTGCTTCCGATAATAAAAGAGTATGAATCATCATGCCTGAAGATATACCCTTTTGCATGGAAATTCCCTTCTGTTACTATTCGAAGTTCAATATTTTTGAACTTCAACAGCCGCCTCAAGGCAACAGGTTCCGTAAAGTTCTGATACTGTGAAGTTATTATCCTGCCTCTGATGCCTTTTTCTTCGAGTTCAGAGAGTACAGACAGGAGACTCGCTATCCCACTGTTGGTAATGAATGCAACTGAAAAATAGAACTCCTCACAGCTGCGCAGTTCATTTTCTATAGTTGAAAGGACTTTCATTCCTTTCTTATAGTCATTTACCAGTAACTTGGGATTGTATTTCTCCAGTGATGAAAGATTGCAGTCCACAAAGCCGTTGATCAAACTATTTGATAATTGCTCAGAAACACTTTCCGAAATACTCAATTTATATTTCCTCTCTCAATCAGTTCATTTACGATTGGAAAATCTGCAGGAGCCCAATCGACACCGCCCAGCTCACCTGGCAGCAGCCACTTGATATTCTTGTGCTCAGTAAGCACAATTTTCTCATTCCCCAGCGGGCATATAAATGTTTTCATATGAATAATAAAATCCGGATACTCATGTTCAATTTCATCGAAGTAATGCATGTCGTCAATACTTATGTTGATTTTCATTTCTTCCTGCAGTTCTCTGTGAAGAGCCTCTTCAGGGCTCTCTCCCGGCTCGATTTTGCCGCCCGGGAATTCATACTTATACGAAACGTAATCAAATTTTCCTGCTCCGCGCTGTGCACACAGTATTTTATTACCGCGAACTAATATTGCTCCAACCACATTCAATCTCAACATTTATCCATCTCTCTTATCAGCAAGTTATTATAGATAATTATTTGTACCTCTTAATAATACCATAAAGTCTCCTGTTCTTCACACACAATAACCACAGACCTATTATCTATCTTCATGTTTACCGGAGTGTGCATATGTTATCCTATCTCCCCGTATCATTCATCTCCGTCAGATAGTTCCTGTATCTCTTCGGCAGGAAATGCGCCTGACATTTAGGATTCGTGCGCTCGCGGATCGCGATCGTGTCGAAGTAAAGACGCCAGAGTTCGCGGAACTTTTCTTCGTCGGGGTCTAGCGGCGGGAGCTTTTCTTTTTCGAAGTCTGAAATATACCATTCTCCGCGCGCGGAAATAACGGCCTTGGCACGTTTGAGGTCGTGGATGACAAATGCCTGGTCGCGGAATCTGTTGCTGAAATGTTCCGCAATGAACTCGATCATATCGTTGTCGGGCTCGACAGGCGCGTAATATATTTTCTTTTCGCCGTCACCGAGTACTGAGAACCTTACGATGCCGCGGAATTTATCTATCTCCGTGGCCACCTTATTCTCGGCCTGCTGCACATCATAGACTGCCTGCTCTCCGTGCAGGCTGGATATGCGGCTGCCCACTCTGAATCCGAGCACCGCATATTTCAGGATCATCGTCTCTCGTCCTTCCACGCACGACCTGAACGCCCTGTACATCCTTCTGAGGTCGAACGGCGATATCTTGCATTCGATTGCTTCGTATACCTTGCGCGCTTTTACGGGATTCGTTTCAACGACACAGCAGTCGCACAGCAGACTGCGCTGATACTCGTCCTGGCGGAATATCCCGTCGGCTCGGCCGCTGTAATAATGCTCGTAGATGCAGGTCAGCAGGCCCTCGAAGGTGCCGTCATAGAGATAGTCTGTCATTTCGTGGCCGCCTCTTTTCTGATATTGATCCTGGAAGACGGATTGGCGATCCTGATCCGCGGTCCGGTTTCCGCGCCGTCCTGAAGTTCAGGCGCACCTGTCCTCCCGCTGCTGAACATGGACATCTGCTCGCCGTCCTTCATCTGCAGCACATCTCCCCGTATTACCTCCGGGTCCATCCTCCTGTCGCCGTAGAATTTCCCGCTGCAGGTCAGGAAATGCTTTGCCCGCTTCAGAACTACGCCGATCTTCTTCAGATCCTCATATGTAACTGATTTGTATTTGCGCTGCCGCACTATCCTGAGCGCGGAAAGATTGCCGACTCCCGGTATGCGGAGCAACTCATCCATCGTGGCGGTATTTACCTCGATCGGGAATATCTGCATATTGCGGAGCGCCCACGAAATCTTCGGATCGAGATCCATATCCAGAAACGGATGATCCTCACCCACGATTTCATCGGCATCGAAACCATAGAATCTGAGCAGCCAGTCCGCCTGATACAGCCTGTGTTCCCTGCCGAGGGGAGGTGCGGAAAACACATCCGGCAGCAGCGGTGAAGATACCACAGGGACATAAGCGCTGAAATACACCCGCTTCATCTTGAATGTTCTGTATATCTTTTCCGTGGCCGCCAGCACCTGCCGGTCGGTCTCGCCGGCCGCGCCGATGATCATCTGCGTCGACTGTCCCGCCGGCGCGAATATTTCTTTCCGGTTCCGTCTGGATCCCACAGCCGTGTACCCGGTCTGCACAGGTTCTTCTGTTCTGATCAGGTCCCTGCTCGTTTCAGGCTTCTTCGTCTTCACGGCATCACCGCTGAGGATTTCGTCCGCCGCGGACTTCTCCGCTATTTTCGCATCAATATTTCTGCGGATGGTCCTGATCTGCGGTGACGACGCACTGAGATAATTATCCGCATTGTTGAGATCCTGTCCCTTGAACATGAGGCCCGGACCTTTAAGTGCTTTATGCTCTATCAGCTGATTCGTGATCTGCCGCATCGGCTCAAAAACATTCTGCGGATCCTTTTGCGGCGTCAGGAGCCTGAATCCCTTCATCGTCGGGAATTCGGCATTGATGCTGAGCCTGTCCGCCTCCAGGCCGATGGCATATATCAGCTCCGGCGACACCTGCGGCAATATCTTTGCATGGATGTATCCGGCGAACCCGTATTTTTTCCTCAGCGTCCGCAGACATTCGAGGATCTTCTCGGCTGTACCGTCGGGACTCCTGATCACTGCTGAACTGAGGAAAAGGCCTTCGATATAATTGCGCCTGTAAAACTCGATGGTGAGTCCTGCCAGCTCGTCCGGTTCGAAAGTCGCGCGCACGCAGTCGGCTGTGCGGCGGTTCACACAGTACTGGCAGTCGTAACAGCAGTCATTGGAGAAAAGGACCTTAAGCAGCGAAACACAACGCCCGTCTGCTGTCCAGGTATGACACACGCCGGCGTCCACGGCACTGCCGACTCTGCCGTTATTCCGTCTGGCCACGCCGCTCGAAGTGCATGAAACATCGAACTTCGCGCTGTCAGCCAGCACTTTAAGTTTTTCATATACATCCATGACACTGCCTCCCGAATACTATCTGTCCTGATTATATCAGCTTCGTCCGTATAGAACAAGTGTTCCGAACATATTTTCGTGCATTGAAAAAGCGCTCTGTCAAGAGCGCCTTGTCTGCCCAGCCGCCGATTCCTGATCAGCTGACGGTAAGTCTTGCAATTACTTCATAAAGTTTATCCGGAATTATCGGCTTCGACACATGCGCATCCATCCCCGCATCGAGACTCGCCTGTATGTCGTCGTCGAAGGCATCTGCCGAAAGAGCTATGATCGGAATGCCGGCCGCGTCTTCACGGTCCATGCCGCGTATAGTCTTCGCCGCGGTTCGCCCGTCCATTACAGGCATCCTTACGTCCATCAGTATTGCGTCAAACTCATTCAGAGCCGAGCCGCTGAAAATATCGCAGGCCTGTCTGCCGTTTTCGGCGCATACGACCGTCATATCCTGCGCTTCCAGAACAGCTTTCGCAAGTTCGACATTCATGGCATTGTCATCTGTCAGCAGTATCTTTTTGCCGCTTAGATCGGCCCGGTCGTGCACATTATCAGCCGCAGCAGCCGCCGGTGCTGCTGCACGCTCAAAATCGAACCACAGGGTAAACTCCGTTCCTTTGCCCTGCTCGCTCATTACCTCTATTTTTCCGTTCATAAGTTCGACCAGCCTTTTGACGATCGACAGGCCGAGCCCCGAACCGGCGGTATCTTCTATCTGGCGCTCCTGCGCGAACGGTTCGAACATCTTCGGCACGAATTCAGGCTTCATGCCGCAGCCGGTATCGCTTATCGTGATCTTGTCGCGGACTGTGTGCTCATCGATTTTCAGACACTCCAGCTGTAAGGTCACCCGCCCGTTCTCCGGCGTGAATTTGACCGCATTTGAAAGAAGATTAAGCAGTATTTCCTGCATCCTCAGCTTATCCATCATGATCGGGACTTTGGCCGCGGCGCTGTCATCAACAATGAACTTGATGTGCTTCGCTTCGGCGGCAGGAGCAATCGTCGTGAAAACTTTTCTGATTATCTCGCCGTAACTCATCGGTTCCGGTTTGAGCCTGATGCTGCCCTGTTCGATTTTCGAAAGATCAAGGGTGTCGTTTATCAGCGACAGCAAGATATTCCCCGCGCGGTCGATCTTCGCGATGTAATTTTTTATCTCCGCAGGATCATCCGCTTTCATCGCCAGGCCTACATATCCCAGCACCGAATTCAGCGGCGTACGAATATCGTGGCTCACATTCGAGAGGAATTCCGTCTTCATGGCATCGGCATGTTTCGCCTCTACCAGCGCCTTGCGCAGAACATCGGCACGTTTTCTTTCCTGCTGGATCTCTTCTGTTATATCGCTTCTGAAAAACAGGATCTCGTCGCGTTTTTCATCGAGATAAAGATATGTCAGACGTTTGTACCGCACCTCTCCCGCAGGCAGTGTAAATGAGAAAATATAGCTGTATTCATCCTGCTGCGCCAGCGCACGAGAGACGACCTCGAATGTGATTTTCCCGCAGTCCAGATCTCCCGACATATTCATTTTCTCTGCCGCTTCCGCCATCACTTCGTCATAGTCGCCCATCCTGTAGACCACAGGCTCGCTCTCTTTTGAAGGTGAATAGCTGTAATGTATCTTTCTCGTCTCGGCGTCAATGAGCATGATATAGTCATATTCCCGATCCGTCAGCGCAAATATTACGCGCTCTTCCTTGTTCTGCCTGTCGATATCCACTGAATAGGCAATTGCTTCCAGCTCGCCGTTCCTCGGGTTCTTCAGCATGCCCGCCGTGGACCTTACAAGGTGAGTTTCGCCGTTGTCGACCCTTCTGCGGTAATCGACCGAAAGCTGCGTGTGGTCATTCTCATATTCGCGCAGCATCGTTTCTCTCGAGAATATTTTTTTGAACCGCGCCGCTTCCTCCGGATCGGGGATAACAATTGTAAACGCCTCAAACAGATCATCTATCGAATCACCTCTGCAGCGCTCCATTATTCCCTCCGGCACGCCGCGTTCCTCGCTGTGCGTGTCGCGCGTAAGATTCAGACGAAAAACACAGAGAGCATCCGCGCTTACTGTAAGCAGATTCTCAAGCGACCTTTCATATTCATTGGTTTCGTCCTGGATGCGGGCCATTTCCACGGCATGCTGCGCAGAAGTGCGCTGCTGGAACGAAACATAGACCGCTACCAGCGCGACGGCCTCCGTTATGCCCATCAGCGGCAGACTCGGGAAAAAATACTGAGCTATCGGGCCCACGATCGGGAACAGAAAGAAAAACAGGAACTTCATGAAGCCTTCCTTCTGACCGCCGCTGTCCGACACCGCCGAACTGATCGCCGTTACTGCTATGGCAATGATCAGATAGATATAGCAGAAAGAAACGAAAGCGCCGAAAAAAGCGCCGCGGAAGTACACTCCCGAAGAATCCACGTAATAGATCCTGGCATTGAAAATGTTCACTGTGAGCAGGATAAGCTCCAGTACGGGGCCTGCGGCCAGCCAGACCAGCACCCCGCCTTCAGGCCGGCGTCCGTTGAACCAGTAATATGAATACACCGTCCAGCAGAAACACAATAAAGAAAGCAGCACATAGAAAATATAGAGCACCGCTTTCATGGCGGTGACATCGTCTCCCGAAGACCTGCTTTCAAGTATGAACTGTATCGCCTCCGACGCCAGAACGAAGGCGCAGCTGTAGAGCATAACGACATATATTCTTCTCGAAAAGTCTTTCACCGCCCCTACATATGTTGCAATATAAAGCGGCAGGAGTATGCACAGTCCGAGAACTGTGATTGCCACATCAGCAATTATCAAATTTGAAGCCGCCATAACCTTCGCCCCATTCAGTTAAAATTCGCACTAATTATTTTATATGGTTCGTCAGTGTTCCTATTCCCTCGATCTCGCACTCGATAGTATCGCCGTGCTCCATGTATTTCGGAGGATCCATACCCATGCCCACTCCCGCAGGCGTACCTGTCGCTATGATGTCGCCCGGCTCCAGCGTCAGCCCCGCCGATATCGTGGAAATAAGCGTCGGGATATCGTTGATCAGAAGTTCCGTATTCGAATCCTGACGAGGCTCCCCGTTCAGTCTGCTGCAGATATGCAGTGCCGGCGGAAAGGCAATATCGCTCTTGTAGACTATGCATGGTCCCATCGCCGTGTATGTGTCGAGACTCTTTCCGCGCATCCACTGGACATGCTGCCTCTGCAGTTTTCTGGAAGAATAGTCGTTGAATACTGAATAGCCGAAGATCACCGACTCAGCGTCCTCCTTCGCGACATCCTTGCAGCGTTTGCCGATTATTACTGCCAGTTCCGCTTCATAATCAAGCTCCGGGTCGATATCACTGCGGAAATCCACTTCATCCCCGCCGCCGAGAATGCGGATAGCGCGCTTGCCGAAAAATATCGGATCAGGCTGGTCGAACTTCGCCTCGCGGATCACACCGGTCTCCTCGCCGTGGGCCTTGTAATTCACTCCGATGCAGATGACGTCATGTACAGGCTTTTCGATCGGCGCCAGAACACGGACATCCTCGATCTTTTCCACCGGATATTTGTCATAGCCGTCCGGCACGAGCTGCAGTAATGTCAGTTCGTCGCCGCGTATTTCTTCGATCATCTGGGTCATGTCCGCAAACGCCTTGTTCGGCAGTACATCGCGCAGGCTCACTACTCCGTTTTCGTCACGCGTCATTACCCCGAGATCAGTACCTCTTTTTCCTTCATATCTGATAAATTTCATGTCGTTCCCCTTTCTCACGTTGGTTTTTCTGTATTCTACTCTCCGAACAGTCCCTTTTCAACTATATATTTCGCTGTCCGGACTTCATCTTTCATCAGTTTTTCAATATTCCGTCCTGCGTAAATACTGTCTGCGCCGAACTCCTTCAGGCTGCCGGCGATATACACCGCCAGTGCCTCCGACGGGCACTCCGCTTTCAGAAGCTGCAGCTTCTTCAGCGTGTCGGCCGGTTTTACCCTGTCCGACGGCGCCGCCGGCTCGATGCCTCGTTCAGTCAGCATCTTCCGTGCTTCTGCCACTTTGGCCTTCAGCCCGCTTTTCAATGCCGTCCGCGTATATATCTTCTCCGGATCCAGCCTGAACAGATACGCCGCGTCATCGGCATTCATTACTTCATCGCTTCTGAACGCGCCTTTCTTAAAGGCAAAGCGGTCTCCGTCCAGGAGTCCGAGCGCCTTCATGCCGTCCAGATATCCGAGCCGCAAGTTTCTCGCGGCGACATCCGGTTCAAAGATCAGGAAGTTCCCGAGATCCCATTTCGGTTCAACGAGGATGTAATGCGGATGTCTCCTGGCGACTTCTTCCAGCAGCTTTTTGTCCACTGTGCCCACGGCTTTCAGATTCACTGCCACGATCCTCTCGACTCCGCGGAACAGCGCCATCTTCACCGGCAGATTATCTCCGTAACCGCCGTCCACATATTTTCGGTCTCCGATCATCGCATATCTCGCCGCCGGGAAACATGACGCGCTGGCCGCGATATGTTCATGCAGCATATCATGCGGAATATCTTCTTTATAAAAATATTCTTCACGGAACGCCGGATACTCGCAGGTGATCATGCCGTAATCGACTTTCGATTTAAAGAACTTTCCGGCCGGAATGTATTTTTTGAGGACATTCAGCATGCCGGAGCTGCCCGCTCCGTGCTCTTTGATTATCTCTTTGGAATAGATGAGTGCATCGTCGACTGTCATACCTGCTTTTCTGGCAAAGGCATCGTTCAGTTCACGGCCCTTTTCACCGATGACGCCGCTCAGTGTCTCGAACGCGCCTCCCACTCTGGAGTACTTATCGCTGAGTTCGTCTATACTTCTGACTATCGTATCGAGCCTGTCGAAATACGGCTTGGCGTCCGTGTCTCTGTCGAATATCATATCTGTTTCCAGCGTCTTCCAGAGCTCGCCCGCGCGTGCCGCATCGCCGAGCACGACCATGGCCGCATTGATGGCTCCGACCGAAGTTCCGCATGCCATATCGATATCGATCCCTGCCTCGCAGAGCGCCTGCCAGACGCCGACTTCATAGCTGCCCCGGCTTCCTCCTCCGCTCAGCACGAGCGCCGTCTTCATTTTTTTCATGACCTGCCCCCTCACTGTTTTATATACATATAATAACATGCGGCGGGCCCGAATAAAAGAGCGCCCGACTCCGGACGCTCTGTGTTTTCCTGATTTGTGTGATCTAATATCGACTTTTTATGCTCCGATACCTAGGCGGCGCTCCTTCTGGCTTTGCCTACAGGTACTACTCGATAGGCGAACTTCGCTCCTACCGGAGTCTTGGCCAGCGCATTCACGAGCGCGATCGCCAGCACCATGCCGACCGCGAACTGAGTCGTATTGAGAGGTATCTCTATGAGAGGCACTCCCCAATTGCCGTACATGACGACTTCAGCAAAGTAATACCCCGTGACCATCGTGATCCCGCCCAGCGCCATGCCGACGATCTGCATAATGCGGTTTCTCCCTTCATGCTCAGGAGACATAGCTTTGGCCAGGAACAGTCCCATAACGACCGCCATGAGCGCTTTGATGCCGAGCGTCCACGGAGCGAAATACATATATCCGCTTATCGCATCGGCCATAGCCGATCCGACTCCCGCCGCCACGGCGCCGTATTTCCATCCCAGCATGATGACCGACAGGAAAATAGCCGCATCACCGAGATTTATATATCCTTTTGTTGTAGGACTCGGAACTCTGATGATCATTGTCAGGACCATGATGACTCCCATCATCAGTGCCGTCACTACCAGCAATGTTGTTTTGTTTTCCACCTTCAATGAATTCTGCATTTTGCTGCGCCTCCTTATTTCTGTTGCCGCGTTCTTGTTCGTGTATTATAATAGCACCATAGTGTTATTAGTTAAATACACATTTTTATTTATTTTTATATATACAGTTTGAGGTGAAAAATGAAAGCAATAATACCCGATTTCAGCCATAAATCCGACAAACCTCTATATCAGCAGCTTTACGAATATATACGTGACGGAATTATCGAAAAAGAAATTGTTACCTCTGAAAAGCTCCCTTCTCTGCGAAATCTGTCAGAGAGTCTCGGCATATCACTGACCACAGTCGAACTGGCGTACAATCAGCTCCTGGTCGAAGGCTATATCTACAGCCGTCCGCACAGCGGATATTACGTCGGTGAAATGTACTGGCCGGATGACGGCGAGGCCTCCGGGACAGCTTCCGAGACGGGCCACAGTTCGTATCTGTCCGAGATGAAAGCCCCCGACCTTTACTGCGATCCTTCGTCATTCGATTTCAACAAATGGAAGAAATGCATGTCCAGAGTCCTGAACGATCACCGTGATCTCCTGCTCTTCGAATCTGATACCCAGGGCGAGGAATCGCTGCGATACGAGATCTCCAAATATGTCTACAGCTCCCGCGGTGTAAAATGCACGCCCGACCAGATCGTTATCGCCGCCGGCACGCAGCAGATCACTTCGCATCTGGCCAGGATATTACAGCGAATGGGGATCAGCCATGTAGCGTCGGAGGATCCCGGCTATCTCCCGGTAATAAACATTTTCCGCGACCGCGGTTTTACGGTGACCCCGGTCGAAGTCAGGAGCGACGGCATCGACATCGGAAAACTGCCTGTCAATATCCGCGCGGCCGCTTACGTCAACCCGTCGAACCAGTTCCCTACGGGCGCGGTCATGCCGGCCGGCCGCAGGTACCAGCTGATCGACTGGGCGGCGAAAAACAGTTCCTTTATCATCGAAGATGATTATGACAGCGAGCTCCGGTATTTCGGAAAGCCGGTCCCGGCGCTCCAGGGTCTGGACAGACACGGCTGCGTGATTTATCTCGGCTCGTTCAGTTCGACGCTGCTGCAGTCGATCAGGCTCAGCTATATGGTCCTGCCCGCCGAAATGACCGAAGTCTTCAATGAAATCAGAGCCGATTATGACCAGACTTGCTCCAAGGCGGAACAGCTCACGCTGGCGCTGTTTATGGAAGCCGGATATTACCGCGCCGGCATCCGCAAGCTGCGGCAGCTGTATTCAAAAAAACTGAAAGCCGCGCTGGACGCCCTGCGGAAATATCCCGACATAGCTGAACCGATAAACACTGAATCGGGCCTCAATATAATCGTCCGCGTACGCAGCGAAAAACCGATGTCCGTGCTTGCCGGCGAAGCGCGCAGCGTCGGCGTCGTCGCGAACCCGATGGTGCCTGTAACGTCCGGGCCGCACGGGAACTCGCTCATATTTTATTACAGCCTCATCCCGCTCGGCAGCATAGAAAAGGCAGTCGGCGATATGGTGCGGCTGTGGAAATCATGATATAATATTCGCATATTGTTCAGTACAGGAGGAAGTTAACATGGAATTACAAACAGCAATAGACAACAGACAAAGCATAAGACGTTTTAAAGAAGGAACTATTCCTGACGAAGATATCAGAGAAATAATCGATGCCGCCAGAAAGGCTCCGTCAGGACACAACCTGCAGCCGTGGTATTTCGTGGCCATCAAGGACAAGGCGCTCAAGGACAAGATCGCCGATGCCATGGAAGCGAAAGCGGCCGAAGCTGCCCGGATAATAAAAGAGATCTATGTGGACGGCACGCGCGAAGCAACCGACACTCCGTTCTCACACGGAGATCTGCCGAAAGCCGCGACCGACCCTGACAAGTTCATGAAGTTCACCGAACGCTTTATTTCATTCTCGCGCAACGCGCCGGTCCTGATCCTCGTGCTTTCGACCGAACCCGCGGAAGTCTTTTTCGCCGATGCCGTCATGCGCACTGAGAAGATCCCGGAGGATTTCATCGGTCAGGTGCTCTACAAGTTCAACCCGACGATGCAGTCCATCGGCGCCGCTGTGGAAAACATGATGCTGAAAGCCGTAGAACTCGGCTACGGCGCCTGCTGGCAGTCCGGCCCGAACGCGTGCTGGAAGGAAGTCACCGCAGTCATGAAAGAAGCCGGCTTCGAGAAGGAAGGCTACACTATCTGCGCATACGTGCCGATGGGGATACCGGAAGACGACCAGAAGAGCCCGAATAAACTCCCGCTCGAAGACGTAATGACTATAATAGGATAAGGACAAACTCCGGAAATATAAAAAAGCGGCGTGATTTTCATTGGTTTGAAAAATTACGCCGTTTTCTGATTCTCCGCTATTTATTCAGATACTCCGTAATGGTCTGGTCCCAGACTTTGCGTTCTTTTACGCCCGCCTGGTCCTTGCCGACCTGTTTGCCGTTCGCATCGACGAAAATCGTCACCGGTATTACTTCGAGCGACTTCTGCATTTTGCCGACCATTTTCTTCGAAGGTATTATATTCATATAGGTTACGTTGTGCTCGTCGAGGCTGTTCTCCGCGCGGGCCAGTTTATTTTCGACTACGCCCTTGTTCTTTTCGCGGACATTCGCCATGACACCGATGACCTGCATGTCGTCTTCATATTCCTTGCTGATATCTTCGATCGTGTCGAACTGCCTGATGCCGGCGCTGTCGTAGGTGCCCCAGAAATACAGCATCGTGAGCTTATGACCCTTGAAAATACTGCTGTCCACTTTCTTGCCGGAAATCGTTTCACCGGAAAAAGTATCCATGAATTTCGAGGCGCTGCGCACGTTGTCGGCGCCTTTATTCGTATATCCTGCCATCCAGCAGCCGCTCATCATCACAGTCACGCACAGCAGCATGACCGCCAGAGAAATTTTCTTTTTCATCCTCGGAACATCCTTTCTTTCATCTGTATTATTATAACCGACAGCGGCGGAAAAGGCACCCCTTTTCATTATTGATATTGCATTCATGACACACAGGGCGTATAATTTCTTTGCAGGAACAATTAAACGATTGTTTAATTGTTTAATCGACGGGTATCTATGCAGAAATCAAACAGGAGATCAGATATATGAAAAAAGTTATCAACGGCATCGAGCTGCCTCATGCGCACAATGATGCCACAGTAAAATTACTGCAGGAACGTCCGGACGCGGAGACATTTACCGAAGTTTCGGGTGTGTTCGCGCTCATCAGCGATGCGACGAGGCTGAAGATATTGTGGCTGCTCTGCCACACCGAAGAATGCGTCATCAACATCGCCGCGGCCGCGGAAATGAGTTCACCGGCGGTATCGCACCACCTCAGGCTGCTCCGTCAGGCCGGACTGATAAAATCGCACAAGGAAGGCAAAGAAGTATATTACACGCTGGCTGACAGCGAAGAAGCGCAGCTGGTGCACACTATCATCGACGCGACATTCGATATGAACTGCAGAAAGTAGGCGGCATCATGGATAAAGAACAAAAAATCACCCTGGCGCGAGTGATAATCGCGGCAGTAATATTCGCGGCGGGCGAACTGCTTCATCATTTCGCCGGCAGCACGGACATCGTACTGTTCGGCGGACTTAAGTGGCTGACCGTTTCGACGGCGTGCTTTCTGGCGGCGTACATCGTTGCCGGTGCAGGCGTGCTTATCGAAGCTGTCGAACACATAATACACGGAAGCGTTTTCGATGAAGATTTTCTGATGGGCATCGCCACTATCGGCGCGATCTGCCTGCAGCAGTTCGATGAGGCGGCCGGCGTCATGGTATTTTTCCTTATCGGCGAACTGTTCGAGGAATTTGCAGAAGGACGTTCACGCAGCTCCATCTCGGAGCTCATGGATATACGCCCTGATTTCGCCACGCTCCTCACCGGAACGATCAGCAGCGACGGCATCGTCGGCGGCATAGAACAGCAGGTCGATCCTGCCGACGTTCATATAGGCGACATCATCATCGTGAAGCCGGGTGAAAAGGTTCCTCTGGACGGCAAGGTCGTAAGCGGCCGCGCCTCGCTCGATACCTCGGCACTCACAGGAGAATCCCTGCCGGCCGAAATCGAAGAAGGTTCGCATATCGTCAGCGGATGCATAGACCTTGACGGCGTGATCCGCGTAAAAGTCGAAAGTGAATTCGGCGAATCCACGGTTTCGAAGATCCTCGACCTTGTCGAAAACGCGAGCTCCAAAAAAGCACATATAGAAAAGTTCATTACGAGATTTGCCCGCATATACACCCCGGCGGTCGTGGGCGCGGCAGCTCTTCTGGCAGTAATACCTCCGCTCTTCGTGCCTGGACAGATGTGGCATACGTGGGTCTACCGCGCGCTGCTATTCCTGGTGATCTCCTGCCCGTGCGCGCTGGTCATCAGTGTTCCGCTGAGCTTCTTCGGCGGCATCGGCGCCGCATCGAAGTCCGGAGTTCTCGTCAAGGGTTCCAACTATCTCGAAGCTCTCGGCAAAGTCGATACAGTGATATTCGACAAAACCGGAACGATCACTACAGGTTCGTTCACAGTCACAGATGTAGTCGGACCTGACGACCTTCTGGAGACGGCGGCGCATGCCGAGTATTACTCGAATCACCCGATCTCGAAATCGATCATTGAAGCATATGCGGCAGTAGGCGGCCGGGCAGACCCGTCCCGTGTCTCCGATATTGAGGAAATCGCCGGCAAGGGTCTCAGCGCCAATGTCGACGGGCGCAAAGTATATGCGGGGAACGCGAAGCTCATGGACGACCTGCGCATCAGCGGCCTCAACAGCGACGATGCGGCAACGCTCGTGCACGTTGCGGTCGAGGAAAACGGCAGCATCAGATATTACGGCAGCATTTCCATCGAAGACACGATAAAGCCGTGCAGCATCGCGGCGGTCTCCAGACTTGCGGCGGCAGGAGTGAAGCGAACAGTCATGCTGACCGGAGACAGAAAGGTCATAGCTGATAAGATCGCGCACATAGTCGGCATCAGCGAAGTGCACAGCGAGCTCCTGCCTGCGGACAAAGTCGCGATCGCCGAAGGGATCATCGGCGGCCGGGCGATAAGCGCAAACAGCGCCGGCAGCAGCGGCAAAAACAGCACCGGCAGCAGCGGCGAAAGCAGTGCCTGCAGCGACAGCGAAAGCATCTGCGACAGTGACTGCGGCGATAATGACCCGGAAAAGATCGGCAGAAACACCGGCAGCCGCAGCGGCAAGGTCGCTTTCGTCGGCGACGGCATCAATGATGCGCCGGTCCTCGCCAGAGCGGATGTCGGGATCGCCATGGGAGCCCTCGGCAGCCAGGCGGCAATAGAAGCAGCGGATGTTGTCATTATGGATGATGACCTGGAAAAGATCGGCAAAGTAATAGACATCGCCCGCAAAACCACTTTCATCGCCAGGCAGAACGTGACGATAGCGCTCACTATCAAAGGGATAATACTGATCCTCGGCGCCATTGGCCTTGCCAACATGTGGGCCGCGGTGTTTGCCGATGTCGGTGTGACTATGATCGCCATCATCAACGCCATGCGGACGCTGCTCATCAAGTAGCCGGCTTTAATTTGTCTGAAATACAATGTGAAAGCTGTGTGAAAATCGCTCCATCTTCATTGACATGACACTTTTGTCATGTAGGATAGAGCCCATGATGAATATTAAAAAAACAATAACAACAATGGCCTTGGCCTTTATGACATTTACCGCTTTCACGCTGACCCCTCAGGTCGCACTGGCGGACACTGGCAGCACAGTAACGGCTCCGACGAGCATTACGGCATCTGCTGAAGCTGAAGATTACAACACTGTCGACGTCTCCTGGGCATCGGTCGACGGCGCAAACCAGTACCTCGTATACATGGCCTGCGGAAACGGATTCGCTTATGAATCGCAGACCAGCGGCACGAGCTATACTCTGGACGCAGTACCGGGCGTGACTTACAAGTTCGTTATCGTCGCGGTATCATCCACAGCATCGTATGCGCAGACGACACTGAAGGACGCCAAGGCGGACGCTCTCGGCGTATCGGAGATCACAGAGGTCAGAGCAGCGCTCGGGCAGAGCACTCTTTCCAAGACAGATGCGACATACACGACAGTCGGTCTCTCCTGGACGGCGGTAGACGGAGCAACGAGCTACCAGGTCTATAAGAAAAGCACAGGATCATTCAAAAAAGTCGCGACGACTTCCGACACATCTTACGAATGCACAAATCTCAGAGAAGGCACTTCATACAAATTCGTAGTCAAGGCAGTCAGAGCAACAGACACATACACAGCGACCAGAAATTCGAACGTCATCTCAGCCAGAACTGATATGAGATCGGGCCGCGCAAGACTCATGAGCCTCGCGAAGAAAAAGCTCGGATGCTCATACGTCAGCGGTGCAGCGGGACCGACAAGGTTCGACTGCAGCGGATATGTATATTACTGCTACAAGAAGTCCAATGCGAGCACGAAAAAATTCCACCGCACATCGGCGCAGGGTCTTTACAGCCAGCTCAAACATTACAACATCGGCACTGACCTGAGCAAGGCTGCGAAGGGCGACATCGTTCTCTGCGGTTCGAGCAAAAGCAGCATTTCGCACGCGGCTATGGCTTACAGCAGCACAAAGATAATAAACGCGGCCAACCCGAGAAGGGGCGTCTGCGTTATGCCGGCAAGGTATTTCCACATCGTGGCTATCATACATCTGCCTGCAAATAACTGATAAAACCAAATAATAAATGTTATGAAAAAGCACTCGGATCTCCGGGTGCTTTTCACATGTGCCTGTTGTGAAATCATGCGGCAGTCGTCCGCGGTGCCCGCAAGCGCCGTGTCTCCGCCGCTGTGTTTTAGAAGTAATAATTGAGATCCGCCTTGTCGGTGGTCGCTCTCAGTGCCGTTTCCCTGGTGATCCTGCCGGCTTTCACGAGCCGTGCCAGGTCGCCGTTCAGCGTATGCATGCCGAGAGGCGCCGATGACGCCATGGTCGACGGCAGCTGATGGCATTTGTCCTCACGGATGAGATTGGCGACGGCATCATTGCCGATCAGTATCTCAGTGGCCGCGACGCGTCCGTCCAGCGTGGTCACCGGAAGCAGCTGCTGCGTAATGACTCCGCGCAGCACCATCGAAAGCTGGCTTCTCATCTGTCCCTGTATCCCTGACGGGCAGGTGTCTATTATTCTGTCTATCGTCTGTGCCGCACCTGTCGTATGCAGAGTCGAAAGCACCAGATGTCCCGTCTCGGCCGCTGTTACTGCGGTCTGGATCGTTTCATAATCGCGCATCTCGCCGACCAGTATGACATCCGGATCTTCTCTGAGCGCCGACTTGAGGGCCGTCGCGAACGACTCGACCGTCTCGCCCACCTCACGCTGATGCACGACAGAAAGATTCTGCTCGAAAACATATTCGATCGGATCTTCGACCGTCAGGATATGCTCCGCGCGCGTCCTGGAAATATAGTCTATCATGGCCGCCAGCGTTGTCGACTTGCCGCTCCCGGTAGGTCCGGTCAGCAGTATCAGTCCGCGCGGTTCATCCGCCAGAGTCTTCATGACCTGCGGAAGCTGCAGCTCCTCCAGCGTAGGTATCGTGTTCCTGATGATCCTGACCGCCGCGGTCAGCCCGTTCATCTGACTGTAGACATTGACCCTGTGCCGCTCTCCTGTCGGGAGCGCGTAGGCGAAATCTTCATCATGCCCCGCCTCCAGCGATGCTTTCTGTCTGTCACTGCACATTGACAGGATCAGCTGTCTGACTTCGTCGTCCGGCATTTTTAACTGTTCTTTGGTTAGTATTCCGTTTTTTCTCGTTACCACCGGCGCATCTCCGCCTACGGTAATATGCACGTCCGAGCAGCCCTCTTCACGTGCTTTCTGAAGTAAAGTATTAATATCCAGCATTTTTGTACGCCTCCATTCGGTGTGCGTTCATTATTCGGCATATCGTGCGATCTTGTGATACTCCTCGACTGTAGTAATGCCTTCCAGTACGCACTCTCTGGCCTCTTCCTGAAGTGAAGTGAAAAGTCCCGCTTCCCTCAGATATTCTTCCATGTCGGCCTGGCTCGCGCCTTCAGTTATCATTCTTCTGATAGTTCTGTCGATCACTACGACTTCATGAAGCGCAGTCCTGCCCCTGTATCCGCTCTGATTGCACACAGGGCAGCCCTTCCCGCGTTTCAGCTTTGTTCCGGCTTCAACGCCGAGCGCCGCGCATTCCTCCTCGGTCGCGGTATACTCCTCGCTGCAGTGAGGACACACCTTTCTGACCAGTCTCTGTGCAACAACGCCCGCAAGCGAGCTTGCGACCATGTACGGAGGTATTTCCATATCCTCCAGTCTTACTATAGCAGAAAGTGCGTCGTTTGTGTGGATTGTTGAGAAAACAACATGTCCTGTTATGGCAGCTCTAACCGCTATCGATGCTGTTTCGGCGTCTCGTGTCTCGCCGATCATTATCACATCGGGGTCCTGCCTCAGCAGCGCTCTCAGGCCCCGCTCGAAAGTAAGGCCGGCGGTATTATTGACCTGCATCTGATTTATGCCTGTTAGATTTCTTTCGACCGGATCTTCTATCGTCGAAATATTTATCGGCAGCGTCACCATTTCATCGAGCACCATGTACAGCGTCGTCGTCTTGCCGCTGCCGGTCGGCCCGGTGATATAGATCATCCCGTTCGGTGCCCCGAGTATCTTCCGGAACTTCCCGTAATTCGCATCGTTCATGCCGAACTGCCCCTGGTGATCGACCGCGATGTCCGCAAAGAGAAAACGTATTACCGCCTTCTCGCCGTAAACCGTCGGAATGATCGATACTCTGGCGTTGATGTCTTTTCCTTCTATTGTCGCCTTGAAGTGTCCGTCCTGGGGCAGACGCCTCTCCGCGATGTCCATGTCGGACATTATTTTTATCCTGGCAATGAGCGGAAGCTGAATCGATGAAGCCAGCCTCGCAGTCTCGGTCATTACTCCGTCGACCCTCACTCTGACATCCACATATTCTTCAAATGGTTCGATATGGATATCGGAAGCGCCCATATTGTATCCGTGTATCAGCAGCTTGTTCAGCGCATCGACCACCGGCGCATCCACGCCGATCTCCTCGACCCCCGTCTCTTCGACAGGCGGCGCGGCGGATTCGCTCGCCCTCTTCAGCGCATTTCTCGCGGTCACCTCACTGTATGCCTGCACGATCGCCCTGCGTATGCGCTCTTTCGGCGCCAGCACCAGGATCAGATTCATCTCGGTCAGCTGTCTGATATCTTCTATCCCGTAGAAGTTCAGCGGATCGTCTATGGCCACTGTCAGATCCATCCCGTCCGCCTGATAGGCGAGCATATTATAGCGCTCCGCCAGGTGTTTCGGTATCATCTCGACGGCTTTCATATCCAGTGTGATCCGGTCCAGATCCACGATCTCCATGTTCAGCTTGCGCGCCATCGCTTCGAGCACGTTATCATCGCTCACAAAGCCCAGATCGACAAGGATCTCCCCGAATCTTTTCTTCGTATCCGGGTTGTCCTTCTGCCACTGCAGCCCCTGTTCTATTTGTTCTTCGGTGATATATCCGTATTCTTTCAATACTTCGCCGAGACGAATATTCCTCATTTATTTGCTCCTTGACATGTGCACTTCGGCAGTAATAGTTATGCTGTATGACGCGGTCGTTTTCGCCGCCGCTGTCCCGGCTGTCGCCGTGCTGCTGCCGCCGCTTATCTGGAAATTGACTGTCCTGACGCCTTTGGCGGTCCTGAGTCTGTCCGCGAGGGCCGTGCAGTTCGCCAGGCTGCCGTAGGCAGTAATTGTCGCGTATCTGACCGCGACATATGATGTCGAAGTCATGGCGCCCGATGCATCTCCGCTCGTCGCCGTACTGCCTGATGTGCCGGACGATGAAGACGTACCTGATGATGCCGACGTGCCGGACGATGCCGACGTGCCGGACGATGCCGACGTGCCGGACGATGCCGCTGTGCTGCTGCTTCTCGACGTGCTGTTACTATTGCTGCCTGATGTGCCGGACGTACTTCCCGCAGGTTCCGTGCCGATGACCAGCGACTCCGGCGTCAGCCCGCATCCCGTGACATATCCGGTCATCATCATGTCGATCTGATAATCGGCGATCACTTTCTGGAATGACTGGTTCATGATCCTGATCTTTTTCGTGTATTCTTCCGCCATCTGAGCATTCGAATCCTCGGCATCGATCGTGTTCTTCATCTTGTCGTACTGCATTTTCGCAGCCGAGTAATTGTCCTGTGCCGTGCTGTAACGGTCCAGCGCGGGCATTATAACGAAGCGCCACCCCACGGCGACGATTATTATGAGCGCGAGGCAGTAAACCATGATCTTCTCCCGTTTCGTCATGCCTGCAAACCCGCTTTTCAATTTTGCCCTGAACTTATCCATCGGACCTCCCCGCTGAACTATTTGTTATATGTGCACGTGATAACGGCGGTGTATTCATCGCCGTTCCCGCTGTATCCGTCATAGCTGACTTTTTTGAATGCGGCGATCTTCTTCAGATCCCTGACCATCGAGGCCGCCTGCGACGCCGTCTTTGATGTCACCGATACAGTCATTACTCCGTTCCCGGAATCAAAGGTCAGCCCGGTCACTGTGCCTGATGACACGCAGGCCTCGACTTCATTGATCAGCGCCGATGATGCCTGTGAATATGAGTCGGCCTGAGTTTTGAAATCCTGCAGCCCGTTGTACTGCCCGAGCGCGTCGTTCTTCTGATCTTCAATAGCCTTAGCTTCCTGGTACTGTATCTGATTCGCGTTGTTGCTCGTATATTCCTTGAAATTTGCCGTCTGATGATTCTTCACCAGAGTCATCCCGGTTATTATCAGGAATGCAAGCAGGACCGCGCCGAGAAGCGAACACAGCGGGATCAGCGCTTTGCGCCTTGCCAGTCGGGCCGCCTCCGCCTCCGGATCGTACAGGAATCGCTCGTAGAAATTTATTTCCTTTCTGTTATCGCTCATGATCTTTCCCCATTACTCCCTGATAAGATTGCCTGTAGCGCAGATGTGCGCATCCAGTTTGAAGGCGGGATCCGTAATAGTCACGACTTCCGCTCCGTCTTCATTTATATCTCTGATGGTCAGACTGCTGTCACGGTTCATAAATGCCTTCTGTCTATCCGAGAATCCCATGAGGTATACGAACTCAATAGGTTCCGGATTCTTCTCGGTGTAATTGAACTGTATCATCCTGGATTCCATCTGATTGATCTCCGCAGCTTCGTCCTCCGAGTCCGGATCGGACAGCAGACGCGCACGCGAATACATCCTGTACACGCCGTCTATGAAAAGCGTGCCGGTGAGAATGCTCCCGTCGATGTCCAGGACCATTACGGTCCTGTTTTCCGTGGCCGGCAGCCAGTGTATCATCTTTATCATGCTGGACATGCCGGAATCTATGCAGGAGATCGAAGTGTTGAGCTCGTCGAATATTCGTACATACTGGCCGATGAGGTCGCGCGGCACGGCAGCTATCAGCGCCAGATCGCCTTCCTCGCCCTTGTCCAGTATCGAATAATCCGTCAGGTAGTCTTCCATTGATTCGCCGTCGCCGATCTCATCCGTGAACTCGCCTTCGAGCCATTTCCAGATGAGCCGCGGCTTTATCCGCGGTATTTCTTTCGTCTTCAGTATGCCGGGCGACGATCCTATAGTAATGCGCACATCCTTCAGGTCGGGTCTGGCCGACTGTGTGATGATCCTCTCGACAGCGCCTCTGAACGCGGCTTCGTCCGTCACTATCCCGTTCAGGAATGCCTGCGGAGGCATGGCGGCTTCCGTTGATTCCGCCACCTCGACATGCGTTCCCTTCACCTGACCGTAGACCAGCTGTATTCTTTTATTACTGACATACAGTGATGCATCCATACTCGCATTTCTCCTTTATCACATTCCGCCGGACTGTCCGACAGCATTGTACATCGTCGGCAGCGGCAGAATGACAGATACCATGATCGTGCCGATTATCAGCGCCATCAGGACTATCATTATCGGCTGAAGCATATCCGTCATCCTGGCGACGGAAAGATCGGCCTCGAAATCGAAATTATCCGCAGTGCTTTCCAGCATTGCGTCCAGGCGCCCTGTTTCTTCCCCTATCAGCACGCTTGCCGCCAGCTTGGGGTCAAAACCCTTAACTTTCGCCAATGCCGCCGACAGCGATTCTCCGTTCCTGACATCGTGGATCACCATGTCGAACTGCGATTCCAGATACAGATTGCCTACCGTATTCTTCGTGTTCTGCAGTGAATTTATCATGGAAATGCCGCTCGTATAGCAGGAACAGAGTGTCCGGCAGAAACGCGCGGTATATATAGTCCTCATAAGTTTGCCGATCCCCGGCAGTTTCAGAATAAAGCGGTCCCAGTATATCCTCGTTCTCCTCCAGGCGAGAAGCGCTTTCACGGCGACGATCACGGCCGCGATCCAGAAGATGACCCAGACCCAGTTCTGCTGCAGCCCGTTCGAAAGGTTCAGCATAAACTGCGTGATCCCTGGCAGCGGTGTGTTCATCTGGTCGAACAGCTTGAAAAACTTCGGCAGGATAAGAAGGAAAATAAGCATTACTACTGTAATAGTCACGACCACCAGAATGATCGGGTACACCATTGCGCCCTTTACTTTGCCCTTGAGTTTGTTGGTCTTGTCATAATGTTCAGCCATTCTCATACATGTTTCTTCCATAGAACCGGAAGCCTCCGCCGCGCGGAACATGTTGATGAGCAGCAGCGGGAACACTCCCGGCTGCGCCGTCATGGCATCGGAAAGCATGTATCCTCTCTGAAGATCCTGATGAAGTCTCGTATACACTTGTTTAAGTCTGGGATGAATGTCGCGCTGCACCATAATATTCAGCGCTCTGATAAGGGGAACGCCCGAACCGAGCATCATGCCGAGCTCACGGCAAAAATCGGCCAGCAGTTTGGGCTTTATCGGTTTGCCCTTTTTTGCTTCCGCTTCTTTACAGTCGATCATGAATACATTTTCGGCTTCCAGTCCGTCCCTAAGATCATTTTTGCTGTCCGCAAATTTCCTGCCTCTGACTGTTTTTCCGTTCAGCCTTGCCGCCTGATATTCATATAACGGCATACGCCCCGCCCCCTTTCTCTGCAGACTGCCCTGCGCATCTCTGCGCACTTTCGTGCATCTGCGCCGCAAGCCCCTGTAGCTATGCGTCAGTCCGTATTACAGCCCGAAGGCCGCAAGATATGCATACCATATCGCATCACCCGTGAGAAGTCCCACTGCCATTCCCAGCGCCAGGAACGGTCCGAATGCGAAATGGGCTTTTCTTCCTTTCTTTTTCGTCGCCAGCAGGAAAACGCCGTACACGCCTCCTCCTATTACAGCAATGAATGTACCGACCAGCAGCGCTCTCCATCCGAGCAGAAATCCGCAGGCTGCGCACAGTTTTATATCTCCGCCGCCGAAGCTTCCTTTGACGATCAGATCCAGCAGTATCATCGGCACCGACACGGCGAATATTCCTATGATCCTGGACATGAGCGCGACTTCCGGCATGGCGAATACCGCGCAGATCCCGAGTCCCAGAAGCACGATATGCATCCTGTCGGGTATTTCCTGTGTGTCGATATCTATGAACGCGACTGTCGTAAGTACGCACAGAGCCGCAAACACTATGAGCGCCTGCAGAGTCAGTCCGTACACAAACACCGCCAGCAGCGCTTCGACACCACCTATCGTCTCCACCAGCGGATACCTCGGAGAGATCCTGCAGCCGCAAAAACGACAACGCCCTCTCAGCACAATAAAGCTAAAGAGAGGGACCAGATCTCTTGGAAGTAATTTATTATGGCAATTCGGACAAAAGCTCCTGCCTTTAGCCGGATTCAAATTCAACGGTATGCGGTAAATCAGCACGTTCAGAAAGCTGCCGATGCAGATGCCGAATAAAAAAACAAACCCATATACAACTGCATAAGCAACAACCAGCATGCCATCAACCCCACTATGTTTTTCGTATAGAATCATTTTACCAATAATTTACACAAAAATCAATGTTTTATCTACTGGCACCCGATAATATGCCTTAACTGTCAACATTGATACGATAGGCTTCATGGTGGTTCTCTTTTCCGGCATCTTTATGGCTCTGCTAAAAAAAATTAATCGCTCAATTATGCAAAAGCAGTATTTTCAGGGCTCCGTTTGCATAATTTCTTTCTGTTATTATGACATTTCTATGATTTTCCGCGCCTTGGTTTACATATATTACCATCAATTATGCAAACCTCCTGCTGTTTCATCCATTTTGCATAATAAGACTTCACGCCAGACGCTTTTCATGCCTGAATTATGCAAACAGCTGCCCCGATCCTTGCCTTTTGCATGATTTGAAAATGATTCTATTTTTCTGTCCGCTTCCATATCCGATTTTCCGTCTTTTTCCCATCCGCTTCCGCATCAGCTTTGCCGCCCGCTTTTCCATCAGCATTGTCGTCCACTTCCACATCAGCTTTCTCGTCTGCTTTTCCATCAGCTTTGCAGTCCGCTTCCACATCCGCTTTCCCGTCGGCTCTTCCATCAGCTTTCCCGTATACGACAAGACCGCGCATCTCTGCGCGGTCTCGCTTTCCTTCTTTTTATCTTGATTTCTTCTGCTATGCACCCGTCCTGTGACGGTGTCCACTCAATCCGAAATATTAATAGCACATCTCCCAGACAGCCGCCATAGCCGGGCCGCCGCCTACGCACAGTGAAGCACATCCGTACTTCTCGTGTCTTCTCATCATCTCGTAGAAGAGTGATACCTGGATCCTCACGCCTGTGCATCCTACAGGATGTCCGAGAGCGATTCCCGATCCGTTGATGTTTACGATATCTCTTGGGAGCTGGAGCGATCTTTCGCAAGCGATGAACTGTGCTGCAAACGCTTCGTTGATTTCCCAGTAAGCGATGTCGTCTTTCTTCAGTCCTGCATAATCCAGTACCTTAGGAATAGCTACTGCAGGTCCGAATCCCATTCTCTGAGCCTCAACGCCTGCTGATGCTGTAGCAACGAGTCTGGCAATCGGCTTGAGGTTTAATTTCTCTACCATTTCGCCGCTTACGAGAACCATCGCAGCTGCGCCGTCATTGATTCCGGAAGCATTTCCTGCTGTTACTGTTCCGTCTTTCTTGAAAGCCGGTCTCAGTTTAGCAAGCTGTTCCATATCTGTATGTCTAGGATGCTCATCTCTTTCTACGATGATGTCACCTTTTCTCTTCTTAACTGTTACAGGAACGATTTCGTCTTTGAATTTTCCTGCATCGATAGCATCAGAAGCTCTGTTCTGTGACTGCATAGCGAGCTCATCCTGCTCTTCTCTGGAGATGTTGAATTCCTCAGCCAGGTTCTCAGCTGTAACGCCCATGTGATATCCGCTGATCGGGCAGTTGAGTCCGTCATATGTGATAGCGTCGCAGAGTGCCTTGTCGCCCATTCTGATTGTTCTTGCGTCGTTCAGGATGTATGGAGCCTTGCTCATGCTCTCAGTTCCGATAACCAGGCCGACATTTGTCTTGCCGAGCATGATCTGCTGTGAAAGGATTTCTGTAGCTCTCATAGCCGATCCGCAGAGCTGATCGATAGTGCATGCATAACCTGTATATGGAAGGCCTACTGCATACTGGATCTGTCTTGCCGGGTTGCCGTGCGATCCGCCTTTATAAATCATTCCACATGTAACTTCTTCGAAAGCATCCTTCTCGATTCCCGCTCTGTTGATAGCTTCTTCAGCCACGATAGTTCCGAGTTCAACATTTGTCAATGAAGAAAGACTTCCAAGAAAATCGCCGATAGGTGTTCTGCATGCAGATACTGCATAAACTTCATGTAGTTCGCTCATAACATTTCTCCTCTTTTATATCAGATTGTTGTTAAATAATTAACTTGATTTCATTGTAACATGGTTTGGACTAAAGTCAACTATTATTTGTTAATTTTCTATCATTATTTTGGAGAATAGCTGGACGTGAGTTTATTTTTCTTGTCAAAAAGCAGATTATACTGCACTTTCCGATACTGTTCAATATACCTGTAATCGTTGGAATCACTGTCGTCCACGGCATAATGCCTGCCGCTTTTCGTCCAGTATCCCTGTGCGGTCAGGGCAGGTACACGGTCATGCAGGTCGAGAAGATATTTCTCATAATCCGACAGCGACAGACCCGCATTTTCAAAAAGTACAGGTGCGGCAAACTCCAGCGATATATTGTTCAGAGACGCGGAAGTGCCGCCCGATCTCATGTCATCCTTCTCGGCGATATCGTAATTCGCCCACATCACATACGGCACATAATATTTGCTGAGCGTCTGAAGTTCCGTCGAATCCCACGCCGGATGCAGCGCCAGCTGACGTTTCGCAGTGTCGTCGAACGACGGCTGATGATCCCCGTACATCAGGATGATCGTCGGCTCTTTCTGCTGCGAGTAATATTCCGTCAACTCCCTGAATGCCTTGTCTGACTCGCGTATCAGCGAGAGATATGTGTTGATCGAATCAGTTGCAGCGAAATTTGTGACGTGTACAGGTTCAGTAAAATCGTAAGTGTTTTTCGTATAGCCGCCGTGATTCTGGATCGTGACATTGAAAATAAACAGCGGACTGCTGCTTTCCGACTTGTTTTTCTCATACATTTTTTCGATATCTCTGTAATCCTGGCTGTCGCTCACCATGCCGCGTATCTTCTCTTTGCCGCGTGTATCGCTCGTTTTGTCGTAGAAAACCGTCTTGTCGAATCCGAGCAAACTGTAGACGCTCCTGCGCGTGTAGCCGCTGCTGTAATACGGATGGAACCCGACAGTTTCGTACTTTTTGTTCTGGCTTTCAAGCGTCGTGACGATATCCGGCACCGCGGATTTCAGATACTGCGTGAACGGCACGCTGCCGTACGGCATGAACGCCATCGTGCTCTGTGTAAGAGTTTCAAACTCTGAATTCGCCGTAGGTCCGCCCGTTATCGAAAGGTTCATATATCCCTTCTGCGTGTTCTTTTTCAGGCTGTGTATGAACGGCATATAATCGATATTCGTTTTGATGTCGGCCGTTACAGCCAGATCGCTGAACGCTTCATTCTGGATGATGATAATATTCGGCTCTGTCTTGGCAGATGATGTTTTCCCATGTTTCTTGTCATACCGCGCAGCGCCCTGTTCGATCGCGCTCTCTGCCCCGGCAGCGCTGTATCCTTCTGCTTCGACATTGTTTATCGAATTGGCGTTACTCATAAAATACGGCAGATATCCGTTGTATGTCACATTCGTATTGTAATCCCACGCGACGCCGAAAATCTTTCCGTACAGGAGACCTGTCGAAAAAAGAAATATTACTGCGGCAACGAGAACGCATTCGAGAATGGCCGAAGTAATAACGCGCCGCGCCGGTCCTTCCGCCGGAACCGTATGCACGTTCCTCATCATTAGGACGAGAATGATGCCGGCCGCCGAAACGGCAAGCGATATATAAAAATATTTATCGAGAGTAAGTTTGTAATTGTCCGCGACTCTGAGCGCCGTACGCACCACCGTAAGATCCCCGAACATGATGTAGTTTCCTCTGAACTGCATCACGACGTAATTTGCAAAACCGATGAACCAGGCAGCAGCAATGCTTATGACCGCGCCGGGCTTTACCGAGCGGAAGATGATATAGAAAAACAGCTGGAGGATGATCCAGTATGAAATATTGAATCCCTTCATGTTTTCGATCACGTTGGTCTTGGATCCGCACTGGTATTCGAGCACGAAAAAGCAGAGGACGGAAACGAGTATTATCACCGCCGGCTTCACGAACCACTGATAGCGGTCGAGCACTCTGCGGCGGCGCCAGCGTCTGAATTTCTTATAGTCCGTAACTGCCGCGGCGAGTATGAGCCACGCTGCAGTCCACTGGATGAAAGCGCCTCTGATACCGTCGAAATAATCCTGCACGGCGATATCAGGCGGTCCGCCATAACGCATGAGGACGCAGGCGAAAAGGACTATACCGGCAGCTGTTCTGGCAGCTGCCGCATACTTAGCACGGGCCGGTGCTGTTCTCTGCGGCACCGCAGCAAACATAGAGAGCCAGCCGGTGACGAAGAAAACAGGAAGCCACAGAAAGATGAATCCCCAGACGGCATTCATTAGAAGATCGGCGTAATTCGTAGCCGTGTTCTGTCCGAGTGCGCCGGCTATGTGCGAAGTGCGTTCTGTCAGCGTGCCGAACAGCGGATTGCCGGCAAACAGATCGGGCTGAGATGCCAGAGTCCGGGCTGTGAAAAGAGCCGCTGCCGCAAGCGATATTATCAGAACACAGACTACGCGGCGCCAGTGCATCTGAAAATAACGGCGGAGCGAAACCTGCTCCGCCGTATATATCGTTTTCTTTTTTCCCGCTGCTCTTTTCTTCATTGAAAATATGCCTCTTTAAAGCGTGAATGTCCTGATCTCGCACGGCTCCGGCGGCGTCCACGGCGCGTTGATATTGCGGTTCTTCATCGTGTTTTCGATGACACGCATGACCGCCTCGTGAGATACCAGGATAAAGTCCATGTATTTATCATCCTTCAGGATCCTTTTCAGCGCAGTCAGAACTCTGTACTCCACATCGTAATAATTCTCGCTCGTATCATCCACGCGGTATTTGAAAAGATTGTTTTCGCGTTTGGCAAATTCATCCGGGAAATGCTCCTTCACGACAGAGACCAGCTTGCTGTCCCACTGCCCGCGGCTTATCTCCCTGAAAGCCTTGTCGTAGATGACAGCGCGGAAAACAGGGCTTATCTCGCGTATTATTTCCGCGGTATCAACGGCACGTGAGAGGTTGCTGGAATAGATATGATCCGTACGGTACTGGCCCTTCTGCATCTGAATGCCGAGCTTTGTTGCCTGCTCTATGCCCTTGGCGCTCAGCTGAAAATCAGACTGCCCGAAAAACACCTTTTCGATAGGCCGCTCCACGAGCGCATGTCTGATCAGAATAAACCTGTGCCCCTTCGCCAGCTCATGTATGTCCTCATCGACCGATCCCGCTTCGCAGTAACGTCTGACTCTTTTGTAGTCTTTGTCGGTATCGATATTCATGATCGTGCTTTCGCTCTGAGTCTCTATGCAATGAATGTTTTCGATGTTCTCAGCCGTGATCTGTTTCAGTTCACGGTCACGTTCGATCTGCACAGCCTGCTCCTTGTACGCGTTCGGTATATACACAGGGAATCCCGGTTTGCCGTAATACATAGGCACGAGGATGGCTTTGCCCTGCTGATCGAACTCCTTTTCTATGAGTGGTTTTTTGGCGAGGATGAGCCGTATGCTCTCCGCTTTTATTGCCGGCCAGTCGGACGGCACGAGGAAAAAGCCTTCGACATTGTCCGCCGCTATCGCGTCTATTCCCGCATTGACATACGAAAAGACACCGCGCGCATAACCGCGGTCATACGCTTCCTTGAGATGGTATTTTTCTATTACTTCGGCCAGCCGTTCGCGGCGGTATCCCGTCACGATAACGATGTCATCGATGCCCGCCTCGCGCACAGTTTTTATTACCCGCTCGATGGCAGGTTCGCCGCCTATGGGTTTCATAGCCTTGAGCTCGCCGCTCCTCGCCGTGTAGCCGGCAGCCAGTATGACAGCACCTATCATTTGCTTCTTCCTTTCTTCATATAAGCCTCCATGCAGAAAAGCAGGACGGCAGCAACTGCGGATATTACAGCCAGCATAATGAATGTCGAACGATAACCGCCGTTCGCGTTTTCTATAAGTCTGGCGGAGATCAGCGGCCCGAGGAACGCCGCGGGAATGATCGTACAATACATGAGGCTCAGATTGATCGTAAAATGATCCTGTCCGTACTGCGCGTTCACGAATGCGGATGCTATGCACGGCTGTCCTCCGTAAGCCAGTCCGGTAACTATAAGGCCTGCGATAATCAGAGGAAGCGACTTTGCACTGTCTCCTATAATAAACACCGCTGCGGCTGCGGCCATGCAAACGACGCTGCACAGCATCACGCTTTTCCTGCCGAACCTGTCGAATACCACACCCATCAGGAATCTGCTTGCGCAATTTCCCAGAGCGATCGTCAGTCCCAGTACCGCAGGCGCTCCGTATGCAGCCGCCATCGGCGACGCACAGTTGATTGCCAGAAATCCTGCACTGTCTATCACGACCTGCCAGATAAAGAAAATCCAGAAGTCCGGTCTACGCAGCATCTCCTGCGGCGTGAGCCGGTCACCCGAAGCATTGGGATTGATCTTTGCTTCCATTGCCTTGTTATCCGGCGGTATCATGGCGAATGAGCAAATAAACAGTACCAGGGTCTCGCATACAGCTATAATGGCAAATGTCCTGAACAGACCGTATCTGCCCATCAACGCAGAAGCCGCACTGCCGATTATCAAAGAGCCGAGTCCGTAAAGCATGATCAGTACTCCGCTTGCGAACCCCTGTCTCTCCTGAAACCACATGCTTATGACAGACACCGATATCATATATCCTATGCCGATCGCGACGCCGTTCACGGCGCCGTAGAGTATCCACAGCATTATGATGCTCATTCCCGGATCCGTCGTATCAAGATGTGACAGACCGAACCAGCCGATAAACATCATAAACGCCGCAAAGATCATGATCATTCGCGGCGTGTATTTTTTCCTTAAGTACGCGCATATGAACCCTCCGGCTGCAAAGCCGAGTTCAGTGAGCGACAATGTTACAGACAGCTGTGTCAGGCTCCAGCCCGGAAACTTGTGTTCAAGCGGCAGTATGAAAATCGTCCACCCTTCCACAAGCCCCATAAACATCATGGCTGCTGCGGCAAAAATCAGGTAGACCCATCTACGCATTTACCGATTTCACCTTCTCGAATTCGTCGACTATCTCCTGCGGGACCTTTGTTGCAAGGCTCACAACAATGATAACGACCGAAGCGATCACGAATCCCGGAATGATCTCATATATGTCGAAGATGCCTCCGCTGAGATTGTACCAGATCAGGTCCGAAACACCGCCGGCGATCATGCCGAACAGAGCGCCCTGTTTCGTCATCCGCTTCCAGAATATCGAGAACAGGATAAGCGGTCCGAACGCGGCGCCGAATCCGCCCCACGCACATGACACGAGGCCGAATACCGAACTCTCCGGATTGAGCGCCATGAAAATCGCGACAATCGATATTACTACTACTGTGATCCTCGATGCCCAGACTATCTGCGGACCATCGACGTCCTTCTTGAAAAGCGTTGCATAAATATCTCTCGATACCGATGCGGATGTCACGAGGAGCTGCGAACTCGCCGTCGACATTATCGCGGCCAGGATAGCAGTCATCAGGATACCGGACACTACCGGATTGAACATCCTGTTTATCATTTCCATATATACGGTTTCGCCGTCCGCCAGATTCGGAAGATATGCTTTGCCGATAACGCCGATGACGATAGCTGCGGACAGTGTGACCGTTACCCAGATCATGGCTATTACTCTCGACTTCTGTATCTGATCCGGCGATTCGATCGCCATGAATCGAGCCAGTATATGCGGCTGCCCGAAGTATCCGAGCCCCCACCCGAGCGATGAAGCGAGCAGTAATGTATTGACGGATCCGTCCATTCCTTTCGGCAGGAAACCGAGTGTCTCCGGCGTGAGCTGGGCAAGTCTGTGCGAAACAACGTCCCATCCGCCCATATGCACTGTCGTGATTATCGGAACGATAACAAGGGCAAAGAACATTATGGTCCCCTGTATCGTATCTGTCCAGCATACTGCCGTAAAACCGCCGAGAGCAGTATAGAGGAGTATGATGAGCGCGCCGATGAGAAGTCCCGTGACATAATTCATACCGAATATCGTCTTGAAAAGCTTGCCGCCCGCAGCGAACTGCGAAGACGTGTAAACCAGGAAGAATATTACTATGAATATGCCGGACACAAGACGCAGGATATGCGACTTGTCACGGAATCTGTTTTCGAAAAAGTCAGGGAGCGTAATAGCGTTCCCTGAGATATACGTGTACTTTCTCAGCCTCTTGGCTACGAAAAGCCAGTTGAGGTATGTGCCGAGCCAGAGGCCTATGGCAGTCCATATCGCTTCGGATGTGCCCGTATAAATAACATAGGCAGTTCCCGGAAGTCCGATAAGAAGCCATCCGCTCATATCGCTCGCCTGCGCTGACATCGCAGTTACCCAGCTGCCGAGCTTTCTGCCGCCGAGTACAAATTCCGAAAGGTTGTCAGTCTTATTGTAGTATTTAAATCCTATCCCTACCATAAGTCCCAGGTAGAGGATAAAGATTATTGCAATGATAACCATCTATTAAATTTTTCTCCTATTTGATCACATCTGTGCCCATAAATCCTCTGAGGACCTCCGGCACTGTGATGCTTCCGTCTGCATTCTGATAATTCTCGAGAATGGCAGCTACTGTTCTTCCTACAGCCAGTCCGGATCCGTTCAGTGTATGTACGAATTCCGGTTTGCTGTCAGCATCTCTCTTGAATCTGAGGTTTCCGCGCCTCGCCTGGAAATCGAGACAGTTCGAGCAGGAAGATATTTCAACGTATCTTCCGTAGCTCGGCATCCATACTTCGATGTCGTAAGTCTTGGCCGACGAGAATCCTACATCTCCCGTGCACAGGACTATTACTCTGTAAGGCAGACCGAGTCTTCTCAGCACTTCCTCAGCGCAGTCCGTCAGTGATTCAAGTTCATCGTACGAAGTCTCCGGCTTGCAGAGCTTGACCATCTCAACTTTCTGGAACTGATGCTGTCTGATTATTCCTCTCGTGTCTCTGCCTGCGCTGCCGGCTTCTCTTCTGAAGCACGGAGTATACGCCGTGTAGTACAGCGGCAGTTCTTCGACAGGGATCATCTCACCGTCTCTGAGGTTGGTGAGCGGTACTTCTGCCGTAGGCACAAGGAAGAAATCATCTGCCGGCATTCCGTACATGTCGTCTTCAAACTTCGGCAGCTGGCCTGTACCGGTCATGATATCTCTGTTGGCGATGAAAGGCGGGAGTATCTCCTGGAATCCCTGTTCATCCACGTGGAGATTCAGCATGAAGTTGATGCAGGATCTTTCCAGTCTGGCTCCAAGGCCTTTATATACCGTGAATCTCGCGCCGGCAAGTTTTGCGCCTCTGTCAAAATCGAGGATATCGAGATCTGTTCCTATATCCCAGTGAGCTTTAGGATCGAAAGCGAATTTTGTAGGCTCGCCCCACTTTCTGATTTCGACGTTTTCACTGTCGTCCTTGCCGAAAGGCACGCTGTCGTCCGGAATATTAGGGATGTCGAGCATTACTTCCTTCAGCTCAGCCTCGACGTCTGAAACCTCCGAGTCAAGTTCCTTGATCTTCTCCGAAAGCTCTTTCAGTTCCGCCATGAGCTCATCCGTGTTCTCTCCCGCTTTTTTCATCTTCGGGATATCCGCGGACTTCACACTCTGCTCGTGTTTCATCTGCTCAACTTCGGCCAGGATGTCTCTTCTTTTCTGATCCAGGTCATAAGCCCTGTCGACAGGAAATTCTCCGCCTCTGGCGAATACCTTTTCTTTGACCAGGTCTTTTTCTTCTCTGATTTTCTTGATGTCTAACATTTCTCTCTCCTAAAATAAATTTCTTCTATATATGCTGTAAAGCTCCTGAAGCTCTTCTATCATTTGCTGCATATCGAGCTGCAGCTCAGATGCTCTTTCAAATTCGCCCGAATGGAGAGCTACGCTTATCTTCGAGAGAAGGCACTGATTGTTAAGCGTATCCTGTCCGAGCTTTTTCCTGATCGAATCGATCTTCGCCCAGTAAGTGACGTCATAATCAACACAGTCCGCATCGTTGTGCGCCTTCACCGTTTTCCTGATCAGGTTCCTGGTGTTCGGCATGATCCTCTCGAGCAGGTCCGTCTGCCACTTGTTCAGCGTGGCGATGCGGTAAGACTCAAGCGAAATCTCGGTCATTACGTCTCCCCTCATCAGGACTTTGGTCTTCTCCGGGAAATCATCAAACGCGCAAAGATTCTCGAAAACTGTGCGCGGCGCTCTGCCGAAAAGATGATCTCTCTCAGCGGCGTCATATTCAGTGAATACGTTCCTCTCGCTTCTGTATGCTCTGTCGGTGTCGAGATAGAAATCCTCTTCTCCGACATTTTTGGAAATCGATTTCTCCAGCTCAGCCGATGTCTTCTCAGCCGACAGAGCCGCATCGATGCCGTCCAGCATAGCCATATACGAAGCTGCCAGAACTATATATGTGTCGCTGTGCGCATTAGGCGATCTGAGTTCGAATCTTGTCGCCAGCGGATTGTTCACATCTCTGACAACGCCAGCCAGCACCGTCCTGTTTCTGGACGGACTTGTTTTGGATATGCCGAGCGAAGTAACTGCTGATACCGGTGCTTCGTAGCCCGGTTTCAGTCTGTTGAACGCATCGTTTGTCGCCGATACGAACGGATTGATGACTTCGTAATTGTTCAGAAGTCCCATGATAGCGCCGTATCCGATAGGGCTCAGATAATCCTGTGTCAGGTCCTTCGGACTGAACAGGCTGGCATGTCTTCCGTCCTTCAGCGTAACAGCCACGCCGAGATGCGTATGCTCGCCGCTTCCCGCGACGCCTTCGATAGGCTTTGCCCTGTATGTGACATCCAGTCCGTACATCCTGAATACATCTCTTACGACATACTTGACCTGATTCTCATTGTCTGCGGCCTGTATCGCATTCGTATATTTCCAGTCGATCTCGAGCTGCTCCATTACGTGATCGTAATGTCCCGTTTTCTCAAGGTGCGCCTTCACGCCGCCGACTTCCTTATGCCCCATCTCCACGCCGAAGCCGTAATGGTTCAGCATGATGAGCGCGTCTTCCAGTGACGATCTGACTGCTCCTATCGTTCTCTTCCAGTACTGCTCCTTCAGTGTCTGCGCCGTCGAAAGCTGTTCTGACGACACTTCCTCATCCGGTGTTTTGACCCAGAATTCGAGCTCCGTAGCGCTTGTGATATCTATTGAAGCAATATCGTCCACGCTGTCAAATGACAGATTCTCGAAGACATACGGATGATCCTTCATGAGCTGCATGAGGTCTTTTTTGAAAACATCTATACTGTTCCGCAGAATAGTCCTTACGCCGACTTTCTCCGTCTTGTTATGCACGAGCACCGAAGGTATCCTCAGCGTTCCTACAGGCAGTTTTGTCGCGTAATCTATATTTTTGAGATTGTGATCCACATACCAGTTATATCCGGCATCCGGAATAATATCCACTCTGGCGTCGTTGAGCTCAGCTATTTTCGGCAGGATCGCGGACGATCCGTCCGTCTGCACTCCATGGCCCATGATCTCCTGGAAATCATGGAGGAATGTCTCCGCAGGTATCTTCTCGTCTGTATCATGCCCCCCGATATCCACTCCCACGAGTGAAACAAATCTTACCTCTGGATGCTCCCCGAGCACCTTTTTCACACTCTCCTCGTCATGTTCTTCGGGGGGAATGCAGAACAACATTTTGTCTAAGTCGAAGTCAAACATACTTCTTTGTCCTTTCTTGATGTGTAATTATTTTATCTCTATCCCAGTTTATCCAGCATCTTCTTGAGCTTCTTCATGTACTTGCCGTAATCAGCCCAATTGCCTGATTTGGCAGCCGACTGAGCTTTGTCGTAATAATCCTGAGCGCTCTGGATGATCTCCGCTCTCGTCATCGCCTTGCTGCTTGAAGCAGTGGACGCCTTGCCGCTGTCGCTGCTGGCCGTACCCGCTCCGTCGCCGAACAGCGATTCGAGCGCCGCGCCGAGCGTTGACTCATACGCGATCTGATCGTGATAAGCAACAACGACTCTCTTGACCTCAGGTATCGACGAATTCGTAGCTTCAAGGTAGATAGGTTCTACGTAAAGCAGCGAATCATTGATAGGCACCACGAACAGATTGCCCCTGCTGTAAGTGGACCCCGATGAATTCCAGAGGGAGAATTCCTTGGATATCTCGGTGCTCTGGTCTATCTGAGCTTCTATCTGCATCGGCCCGTAAACGACCTTGTCTTTCGGCAGTTTGTACAAGACAAGCTGCCCGTAATTCTTGCCGTCGTTCCGCGCTATCAGAAGGCCCGTAAGGTTCTTTTTGTCCTTCGGCGTATACGGTATCGAGTTTACGAATTCGACCGAATCCTCATCTTTGCCCGGAAGGCTCAGCGTGTAGTAATTAGGCTCCATCTCCTGCTCGTCCGTGCCGTATATCTCATCCGAAATAGCCCACATATCCTCTTTCTGATAGAATACCTTGACGTCGTTCATGTGATATTTCTCATAAACTCTCGCCTGTATATCAAACAGTGTATTCGGATATCTGATGTGAGCCTGCAGTGCAGCCGGCATCTCATTGAAATCCTTGAACAGCTTTGGATATATCTTCTTGTATGTCTGCGCGATCGGATCCGTCGAATCGATGATGTAATAATCCGTATCGCCGCTGTATGCGTCAATGACCACCTTGATCGAGTTTCTGATGTAATTCGTCGATGTGCCCGTCGAGTAAGGCTCCGAATACGGATAATTGCTCGACTGCGTGTACGCGTCGATGATCCAGTAAAGTTTTCCTTTCACTGTGACCATATACGGGTCCTTGTCGTATCTCAGATACGGCATGATCGTCTGTACTCTCTTCTTGATGTTCCTGTTGATGACGATCTTCGACTGGCTGTCGATGTTCGACGACACCAGAAGCTTGAGACTGTGCTCTCTCATGGCAAACAGCAGTCTGTTCAGCGGAGTCATATTGATGCCCGCAGAACCTTCATAACGCGTGTACTTATTTGCATCGCCGTCAGGATAATTAAATTCATCCTCGTCCGTGCCGACCACCAGATAATCATTCGTCATCTGACCGAAGTAAACTTCAGGTCTTGTGATCTTGAATATGTCGATATCAGAAACAGGCGGAATATCCTGAAGCAGCATATCAGGCTGTCCGGAAGCCGTGATCTTGTCGACTCTCGAAATCGTCAGTCCGTATCCGTGCGTATACTTCAGATGCTTGTTCAGCCAGGTGTCCGAAATTTTGTTTTCATTTATTTCACGCGGAGACAGGAAAACCTGAGTCTTCTTGCCGTTGATAACATATCTGTCTACATCTATATCGGCAAAGTCATAATACTGTCTGATACTCTGTGTCTGGTTGTAGAATTTCTCCGCCGGTTTATAGTCATTGATCCTAATATTCTGTATCGTCTGATCGTTGGCCTTTATATCGGCGGCGGTCAGCGTCCCGGTCGCCGAGAAAGATTTAATATCTACATTATTCAGTCCGTACGCGGCCTGCGTAAATTCGATGTTCCTTTCGAGATACTTGCTCTCCTTCGATATTTCGTCAGGAGATACGACAAAGTTCTGGAAAATAGCCGCAGCGCCTACGCCAACGAGTCCCACACATATCATTATTACTGGAATAGTGAGTATCTGTCTCGGCTTTTTCTTCACGATGCCGTAGATAACACCGAGTGCGCCGACAAACGAAAGCACCATCAGTACCCTGTAAACATTCAGAGTAATATGTACATCTGTCCACCCTGCCCCGTAAACAGCACCCGTGTGAGCGCTGAGCAGAGTATACGATTTAAGCAGGAAATGGATCCCCAGCATGATAAAGAATATCACGCCGACAATGATGAGCTGCTTTCTGGCAACTTCAAACAGTTCCTTGAACTCATCCTCGCCCATCGTCGATCTTTCACGCGCTTTTTTAGCCGCCGGCTTAGCCTTCGGATTATTTCCGAACGGATTGAATGTGCCGTTGAACGCGCCGCTGAACATATCGCCGACATTGCCGAACTTGCCGCCTGCACCGTGAGAGTGATTGAACGGATTGTCGTCCTTCATGTTCTGTGTGAACGGATCTTCGCTCTTCTCTCTGTCAAAGTCGCTGAAATCAGCCCCGGCATTCTCGCCCGGTTTGTATTCGCTGATTTTCGGTCCCTTGTCATTCATCAGCATCAGGTAATAAATAAGCGTCATAATAATGAACACTACCAGAACAACGATAATGAGTGAAACGACTTCAGATATGAAATCCAGCCTGAATACATAGAACGAAATATCATGCCCGAACATAGGATCGGTCTTGCTGAAACTCGTACTGTTGCTGAACTGCAGCATCTTGAACCACAGCTGTGAAGCCGCGAAATATGTAATGATCACACCGAATATCGCCGCCAGTCCCCACGAAATGAGGTTTATCTTCTTTGTCGTTTCGAAGTCTGTCGTCGCGATGCTCCTGTAGTAATTCCGCCTCATATGCTTGAAGTAGATGTACGACAGGCCCGTCATCAGGATAAATGTCGGCACTCCTATTTCCAGGATCGTTACCAGCTTTTTGAGGAACACGCTCAGATATCCAAGCTCATTGAACCACAGCAGATCCGTAAAGAATGTGACCAGACTGATAAACAGAAGTATCACAACTACAACAATGAGCGCGATGATCTTCCCGCTCAGTTTTTTCTTATCCTTCTTCGGCTTTTTCTCCTTAACCTTCTTTTCCTTCTTCGGCTTATCCTTTTTTCCGAACTGGAAAACATTGCCTTTATTATTGTCCACTTAAATCTTCCTCCTGTCGCAACACACTATATCCTCTCTATCATTGCCGTAACGGTCTGCGTTTGTGTGCTCGATGTATCGTCTCCTCTGATCATCATAACTATCTTGTCCGCCATGCTGTCCATCTTCACAGCGATACTGCTGTCAGGCGCAAGGAATCTGATCCCCAGAAACGCGAGTTCCGCTAATATAACTACTATCAAAATTCCTACGACGATCTTGCCTGCCCGGCCTCCGCGATGATCTTCTTCATCATCGTCGTCGTATTCTTCATTATCAACTTTTGTTTTTTCAGCTTCCGGCTCTTCGGCCGTTTCATCTGCGGGTTCTTCTGTCTTCGCAGGTCCTTCAGTTTCTCCGGCTTCCTGAGGTTCAGCTTCCGCCGGCTGAGGTTCTTCTTTGGTTTCCGTCTCCGGTTCTCCGGACTCTGCCTCTTCAGCCGCTTCGTCTTCAGCAGGTCCCGGTTCTTCGGTCTCTTCCGGTCCTTCTTCTTCGTCCGGTTCCGGTTCTCCGGTCTCCTCCGGCTCCTCTTCCTCATCCGGTTCCGGCTCTTCGGTCTCCTCCGGCTCCTCTTCTTCGTCGAGCTCCGGTTCTTCGATTTCCTCCGGCTCCTCACCTTCATCCGGTTCCGCCGTCTCAGCCTCTTCAGACTCTTCATCTTCGTCGAACTCCGGTTCGTCATCGTCAGTGATCACCTGATCCGGCTGCATAGCCGCAAAGGAAGTATCCGTCGATGCTTCGGAAATCGTTTCCGAAATACTCTTATTAGGGAACAGTTCCAATCCGGCCGCTGCAGCAATACCCGCACTTTCGATACCCGCAAACTCCTCCCGGACTTTTTCGTCCGGCTCTTTTTTGTCAAGACCGAGTTCCGCATCCATATCATCGGCAAAGAACACAGCTCTCGCACGTTCCATTTCCTTCACATGCTCCGGCTTATCCGCCCCGTCTTCCTGACCGGCCGCTGCAGCTGCGCCTTCGCCGTCCGAAACGGAAACAACACTCTGCTCGAATTCCTTGTCGTCTATAACAGTGCGTCCATTACTGAATTTTTCATATTCCCTGTCAAGGAGCTTCTGAAACTCCTCGTTTTTCTTATTGAACGTATAAAACTTGTCAATATTGCCGTCGGCCTTCTCGGATGCCCGCATATCACTGAACAAGGCTTCTTCAAGCTCTTTGCCTCTGATGATATCTTCCGGCTCATCCGCCGCTGCTTCCGCAGCATCTCCGGCTTCTTTTTCCGCCGCTTCTTTTTCAGCTGCTGCTTTGACTGCTTCAGCTTTCGCAGTCTCTTCGGCTTTTTTAGCAGCCTCTGCTTTTGCTGCCTCTGCAGCTTCTTTTTCCGCCGCCGCCCTGTCAGCAGCTTCTTTTTCCGCCGCCTCTGCAGCTCTGCGCTCCGCCTCGATCTTGGCCTTGGCCTCGATTTCCAGCCTGCGCTGTATTTCCTCTTCCTCGGCTCTGCGTCTCTCTTTTTCAGCTTCGGCCTCCGCTGCGGCACGTTTTTCCGCTGCGGCGCGTTCTTCTGCTTCTATATCTTCCGCAGCTTTTCGCTGCTGTGCATCGGCCTCTTCTTCAGCCGCCCTGGCCGCAGCTCCCGCTCTTTCCGCCGCTTCTCTCTCCAGCCTGATCGTCTCGTCGCTTTTGAATCCCCGGAATTCCTCTTTTTCTTTCAGATACGGTGCGAATGCCACTTCATCTTTACCCGGTTTTCCGCGAAATTCACTTTTATCTGTCTGCCAATCGAATTCCACCGACTTTTTTGTCGGTTCCCCGGGCTTTTCTTCTTCAGGAGTTTCTTTGTCATGCTCCGGGAATTGATGGACGTTCCAGCTGAATTCATCCGCCGGCGTCTTTTCAGGCTCTTCTGTGCGCCTGATCATAGCTCCGCAATTTTCACAGAACTTGTCACCTTCGTATACTTCATGTCCGCAATTTCTGCAATACATAAACACTGCCCCTTATCAGTTTTTGATGAGCGCTTCGAGTTCCTCCTTGGAGTATACTCTTCCGCTTTTGCCTACATTATACATACGGCTGCGCTTTTCGCGCGCCTTTTCCTCTTCCATCTCTTCCGAACGGCGCGCGTCTTCCGCCGCTTTCGCCGCCAGTTCCTCGATCGACAGCCCCTCAGCTGAGTCCCCGCAGGTTTCTGCCGGTACTGCCTCTGTCTCCTCTGTCTCAGACTCCGCTGCCAAAGCCGTTTCCGCTGCCGCTTCTTCAGGAGCGGCCTGCACCTTCGGTTCGGCTGCACCCTCTGCCATACGCCGGTCTATGCTCTTGAGAGTACGCGTCTGTATATTTGTCTTATGATTGTACACTATAAGTATGATCACAACAAAAAGCACCAGAACAGCAAGCGCTGCGGCGATAAATACTGGGTCTTTCATGATTTCAGCAAGTCGATACATCCTCGAGTTCCTTCCCTCTCCAAGCCTAATACTCCCGGCTGTGAATAAACATATACCATTATACAATATATTCGCACGCTCGTCCATTGCAGCGGTTTGATTTACTGACGTTTTTTTGTACATCCTCCGCGGCACCGCGAATGTCAATGTCATCGCCAAAGAAATATCCCGAAGCAGCCTCACCGGTCTGCTCCGGGATCAAAATCGGTTTCTTGTCAGTGGACCGATCATGTGCACCATTTGGCTATTTCCGCATAGAGACGCCTCGGATCGAACGGTTTGGAAATAAAGCTGTTCATACCCGCGTCCAGACACTTTCTGATATCCTCCGAATACGCATTGGCAGTAACGGCAATGATCGGTATCGTCTTTGCCTGAGGATGACTGCTCGCCCTGATCGCGGCTGTTGCCGCGCATCCGTCCATTACCGGCATCTGCATATCCATAAGTATAGCATCGTAAGCGCCTTCTTCCGATGCGATGAATTTCTCATAGGCGATCTGCCCGTTGTCTGCGGCATCTGATCTGATATCTGCCGAAGCCAGAAGCTGAGTCGCGATTTCCCTGTTGATCTCATTGTCTTCCGCCAGCAGAACTCTGAGCCCGCCAAACATATACTGCTGTCTGTCGTTATATGCCGGCACATCCGCACTGTCCCGCGCCTTGTCAACGGTAAAAGGCAGATCTACGGTGAATGTCGTGCCTTCGTTCTTTTTACTCTGTACCGCAATCGTGCCGCCCATCAGCTCCGTCAGACGTTTGGCTATCGAGAGTCCCAATCCGCTTCCGCCGCGTTCACGCGCCGTCTCCGGACTCTCCTGCTCGAAAGGCTTAAACAGACGCCCCATAAGTTCCTCCGACATGCCGCAGCCAGTATCAGCGACAACGAACCTGATCATTACTGCATCATCACCGCGCGGTTCTTCCGTCACGGTCAGGCTGACACTGCCTGCGTCAGTGAATTTATAAGCATTCGAAACCAGATTCACGAGTATCTGATCGATACGCAGAGGATCGCCTATCAGCGATTTATGTTCTGTAAAATCATTGACCGCAAAATCGACATTCTTCTCGGCAAACTGCACGCCGTATATCGAAGCGATCATATCTACTGTCTCCGTCAGATCGAACGGCTCGGAGCCGATCTGTATCTTATCGCTTTCTATCGCGGACATATCCAGCACGTCATTGATAATGCTGATCAGCACATGTGACGAGTTGGCTATCTTGCCGAGATATTCCTTCATCTTTTCCGGCTCTTCCGTATGATCCTCGGCTATGGACGCAATGCCGACTATGGCGTTCATCGGCGTTCTTATCTCATGACTCACACGCGACAGGAACTCGCTTTTGGCCGCATTGGCTCTGTCGGCCGCTTCGACCGCGGCTGCCAGCTCTTCGTTCTTCCGGCTGATCGTCATAAAATTGCGTTTGCGGTACCTGGCCAGTAATCCGAGGGCGGCAATACCAGCGAGCATGACCATGATCCCCGCCGTTGCCAGAGGATGTGTGTAAATGAAACCTACCAGCGAGATATTCGAATTATCTTCCTGAGTATTGTCCTGCACTGCCTGTTCCGCAAAATCGCCCTGGACGCTGCCGGCGGCTTTGTTCAGTATCGTAAACAGTAATGTCGGGTCGCGGTCCGCTACTCCAACGGCGAATTTGATCGTATACTGCGGCATGATCGTCGCAGTCAGGCGGTTTCTCACATCGCTGTCCGCCAGAGTCCTCGCGCTGTACGCGTAGTAATACGCGGCATCGGCTTTTCCGGCGGCAACTGCTTCCGCGCATTCTTTAACGGTGTCGAACGTAACGACGCGGTCCGCTTCTTCTATGCTCTGCTGATATATTTTTTTGCCGCTGCTCAACTTCAGCACCGCAACTATCTTATTCCTGCCTTTAGAATTTTTTCTGGTAATTTTGGAAATCGGCGTCGAAAGGTAATAATCCGTCAGCCTGTATCCGTTCTGCTCTGCGGTATAATAATCCACGACCGCATCTATCTGTACATCCGCCTTCCCGTTATTCACATATTTAAAGTAATCGGCCCGGCTTTCCGTATTTATGATTTTGAATTTGAGCCCCGTGCGGTTTTCGATCTCCCTGAAAATATCCGGCAGGATTCCTCTGGCCTCGCCGTCCACGAAATATGAATACGGATTCCTGTCCGGATTAATGACCGCCGTATATACTGTTCCTTTTTTCTGAGAGTGCTTTATGAATTTTCTTTCCGCCGCCGTGAATGATATTTCATCGCCGGTATCTGCTTTATAGTACTCATTCCAGAGTTCCAACCTCCATCCCGGCGAGTTTTCATCCATTTGCCTGATGGCGCTGTTCACCTGCTTCAGCAGTTCTTTGTCGTTTTTACGTACCATAACATAGAAATCCGAAGCGTCGAACTCATCATATATCCATTCATTATTTATCTGCCTGAGGTTGCTGGTAACCAGCGCATCTACTTTCTTTCCCTTCCGGAGCGCGCTCGTCATCGAATCAGTATCATTGAAATAGACAGGTTTGTATGAAAAGCCCTTCTTGGCGGCATATTTTTTAAAAGCCTCATTTCTGCTGCTCCCGCGCAGAAGCCCTACGCGCATGCCGTTGTATGTCGCATAATCGCCAGCAATGATCTTGTCATTGCCGCTTTTGACAGTAAGGATAACTGAGCTGGTTCCTATCGGCCGATCCGAGAAAGCGAAATACTTTTCACGCTCAGGAGTTTTCTGTGCCGATGTCAAGACGTCGATCCTGCCGTCCTTCAGCATCTCCTGCATCTCCTGCCAGCTCTTATCATATCCGACGTATTTATATTTCCAGTTGGTATACCGGCCCATATTCTGCAGGAAATCATAACCATACCCGCTCTTCGTGCCGTCTTTCGCAATCATGTGATATCCCGAGAATTCAAAAAAACCGACACGTACCGTCTTCATCTTTGACGCCGCATCAGCATGCACCGGAATCATTAAACATATTATCAGTATTGCAAGCAAACCCGCAAATGCGATGTCAATGCACCGTCTGAACTTCATGCTCACATCCGTATCCTCCCCGCAAAACCCGTTATAGAATGATTATAACATCGAGTCAATTTTTGTAAATAGATAAAACATTTCCCGACAAAAGATAATATAATTCCATTTTTCCAGTTGACATACACCCCTCTTAATGATATTATCTTTAATGCGCTGAAACGAGAAAAACCCCGTTCCGCGCCGGCAATATGCACCAATAGCTCAGCTGGCAGAGCACCTGACTCTTAATCAGGGTGTCCAGGGTTCGAACCCCTGTTGGTGTACCAATATGAAAAAACGAACGTCTTCATGGCGTTCGTTTTTTTATACTCGCCAGATCAGCAACAGGGGTTCGAACCCGATACGGTCCTAGCCTTGTGAAGCAAATTCCTACACAACTGAACAATGGCAGGACCCATGCAAAGGTTTCCCGAAGCAGAGCGAGGCTGAAACCGACTGCTGCGGTCCTAGCCTTGTGAAGCAAATATCTGCATAGCCGAACAATGGCAGGACCCATGCAAAGGTTTCCCGAAGCGGAGCGAGGTTGAAACCGACTGCTAAGGGCTGAGCGTAAACGATTTGGTGCAAATTTGTCATTTCTGATAATTAGCACCACGTTTTACTGGGCTGCAGCGGTTGAGTGTGCGCTCAGCGAGCGAATGCACCTCCGCGCCGCAAGTGAGGGCCCGCAAACGTTGAAAAGGGTGGTGCCATTTTTGTGTTTTGAGAAATCTGCACCACCATAAGTCAAGTCCATAATGTGGTGTAAATTGCATTCGGTCATCATTTCTTAAGCTGCTCTCAGCAAAGGAACCAGTTTTTCCCGTTCATCATAGTATTCTGTCATACTGAACACTC